>NZ_DFOZ01000042.1:0-5873 GCF_002377005.1 Limnobacter sp. UBA3528
GACGAATTCACCAGAATACGCACAATCGACGTAACCATCGACTTAGTAGAATCTTGTTTTAGTTTTAGTATGCCTATGACTCTCTTATTAACAGTGTCATCAAATAATTCTCTGCCTAAATCTTTTCTGTCAAACGCTCGCTCAAAAATGGACTTAATACCCCTCTGTTTAAGCCTTGCTGGCAGCTTCGCGTTGATATAGGCTATGTCAAATGACGAGAGACGGTCCTTTATTCCATCCTCGAAGTGAATTTGAATCAGCGCGTTAAAATTATCTAGGTAGCCTTGGAAGGTTATTAGCGCGGGATTCCTTGTTGCCTCAAATTCAGTACACAACCTAAGAAGCAGAAGCCATCTCCTACTGTAGTTTTTTAGGCCATTGCGATAGTCCAAATAAAAAGGTTGATAAGGTCTTTCTTTATGCACTATTGAGAAAATTAGATCATCATTTTCTTCATGAAAAATGTTGCTAGTATTGCTTTTATGCATGGTGACTACCAAGAATTCTATTCTTGAGTTCAATAACTAGGTCATGGAAGTCTGATCGCACACCGTTTGCAAAAATTTTCTCCACTCGTTTCGCATACAAAGCAGCCATCTCACTTTCCGGAGCCCAGCCAAAAACTTGGACTAGGTACTTTTCTAGTGCACTTAGATCTTTTGAAATTTCGATGGTCCTGAGCTCGTCGATGATGTGTCTTGGTGCATTTATCTTTTCGAGTTCCTGAATGATTCTCGCCGCCTTTGATCCAGTGTGAAACCAATTTATTGCGCGCTCACACACGCCGCTATGACGAAATACATGCGGTCGACACTCATATTCATTGTTACCCGTATCTGTAATGAAGGGGTCCGAATCGTCAATTTTTAGAAGTCCTTTTGCAGATAAGCCCTCCTTCAAAAGTCTAAAAGTCTCGGTGACGTGTTCGCGATTTATATATGGTAGCCCTGAGCTAGGTTGGATAAATAAGAAGCCGTGTGTTCTGTCAGAGCCGTATTTATCAACAATTTTTTTCCTCTGAGTCAAATATTGCTTGAAAAAGAAATTAGTTAAAGGATTAATCATGAAATGGAAAACTGATTCTCGAGGGTCGGCAAATCTTTGTTTTAGACTTGCGGTGCCACGTTTTCTTTTGCCACCGTTGACTTGATACCAGTACTCCTCATTTCCGCGGACAAGCAACATCCCGTCATCCTTGTGATCTTGAATTCTCAAATTAGCCACAGCGCCACGGCGTAATCCCTCGCTACATAGCAATACGACTAATTGATGCTTTATAAGGTTAGCGGAGGGTTTACCGCCTCTTGTTAGAAAGGCTTCTTCAGGCTTTAGTGCGATCAGTTCGATTATTTGGTACCAACGACTTTGAGGGTACGAGCTGATTTGTGATTCATGGGGCTTCCCAGTTGGTACGGCGTCTTTAAGGATCTTTAAGATCTCATCCAGCTCGTTACGAAGAGAGCCGGATCTGTCGAAGTTAACCATCTCTTTACCAAAGAATCGGTAATGATGTTTTAGGTATGAAGACACTACTTGCACACGCTGAGAGTATGTACTCAAAGCAACATAAGATTCGTCTACCGATGGTCTACCATTTTTCGTAATTAAACGAATTTTTCTGAGCTGTGCTTCTCTTGCATAAGCGTTCATCAGTCTGCCTGGGATTTGCCTGCAAGACTTCATGAAGTTGTATGTAAAACCAAGCCAATACTTCAATCTTAGGGCTTGGTGAGAATCTAGATATATTCCTTTTTCAAGAATATTTTTTTCAATCGTTATTCCTTCTAGTGAAAGAAAAAGTTCAAACGATTTAAGTGCATCGTGATATTTAATTTGAGAGTCCACTTTGGGAGGAGAAGTGGAGCTACCTAAGAAATTCAGAAAGTGTGATTGTGGGAAAAGTACTATCCCATCATGCGTCTGCACAATGGTTCGTAAGTTTCCAATCAGAATTTGTGTCTCCAATGTTTTTACCTCTTTTTTCTATGGCCAGTATAACTCATTGAAAAAAAAGGATTTGACCTTTTTTCATCTATCAAAAAATCACTCTACAAGCTGTAAGACCCGTAAATGCTGTGTTCTGGAGGTTAAGTTACTTAAATACCCCGTTTCCTAGTGTAATCAACTGCCCGCAACACCACCGTTTGCACCATGCCAAGAATGAGGAATACCACGACTGCAATTACGGGGGAATTCTGATTGTGTGGGATCGTTGGTTTGGTACGTACCGTGAATTTGTACCCGGCGTGAAGCCAGTGTATGGCACGCTGACCCCGGTATTGACCACCAACCCGCTGAAGCAGGCGGTGGCGGGCTGGGGGCATTTGATTGAGAAAATGAAAACAGCGCCCGATTTCAAAAACCGGTTGCTGTGTTTAATCAAGCCGCCGGGTTGGGTGCCTGGGAAGTAGCAGTGGGGTGCTTGGCGCTGAAGGCCTTGTAAAGCACCAAGGCCAGCAAACCGCCGATGACTTCAAACACCACATAAGCGGGTACATCGGCCGGTGCAATGCCAGCGAAGCTGTTGGAGAACTGCCTGCCAAAAGCAGCGGCCGGGTTTGCAAAAGAGGTGCTGGAAGTGAACCAGTAAGCTGCGCCAATGTAGCAGGCCACCATGCCGGAAACCCGTTCTGCCTTGGCCATTAAAATGACCAGCAACAGCCCGGCAGTGGCCACAATTTCACCAGTCCATATACCCCAACCTGTGCGGGCTTTCTCGGAAAACTGAAGCAGTTCCATATCAAACATTTGGTGCACCAGAATGGCACCGAAAAATGCGCCAACCAGCTGCACCACGATGTAGGGCAACAGTTCCGAACCCGGCTGGCGCTTTAGCAACACCATGCTGAGCGTGACCACCGGGTTGAAGTGCGCACCACTGATGGGGCCAAACACTTCGATCAAAATGTACAGGCCGAACACCGTAGCCAGTGTATTGGCAATCAGGGCCACACCGTTGTTGCCTTCGGACAGGTTTTCAGCCATGACACCCGAGCCAATCACAATGGCCAGCAGCAGCAAGGTGCCCAGAAACTCGGCACCCAAACGTTTGGGTAAGGAGTACATAGTCACTTAGCTCCGTGCAATTGCCGCCAGTGCTGCGTTCAGTTCCGCAGTGCTCATGCTGCCAAGGGGCAGTTGAATCAGCTGCATCATTTTGAAGGCGATGGCTTGGCGGGTCAGTTCAAACGCGCGGGGCTTGTTTTCTTCCACCTCGTTGGATGGGTCGGGGTAGCCCCAGTGAGTTTTCACCGGACTGCCTGGCCAATAGGGGCATTGCTCGGCCGCGGCGCTGTCGCACACGGTGATCACAATATCAATTTTCGGTGCACCAGGCTCGGTGAACACATCCCAGCTTTTGCTGGTGTACTGGCTGGTGTCGATGCCCACACTGGCCAATGCTTGCAAGGCATAGGGGTTCACGCGGCCGCTTGGTGCGCTGCCCGCACTGAAGGCTTTGATGTCTTTGCCATACTGTTGTGCAAGGTGGTTCAGCATGCCTTCCGACAGTACGCTGCGTGCAGAATTGTGGGTGCAAAGAATGAGTACGTTGGTGCTCATGAAGATACTTTTCCTATTTGTTCGACTTCGTGTTGAATGGCCAGTTTTTCGAGTTTTGTGATGGGTAGAGCCAGCATCAGCTCGATGCGCTTGCGCAATAGCAGGCCCACATTGCGGAACTCATGCAAGATGTGTTCATGGCTGCCTTCGGCTTTGGCGGGGTCGGGTGCTCCCCAGTGCGCTAGAACGGGTTGGCCTGGCCACACTGGGCATACTTCGCCAGCGGCCTGATCGCACACGGTGAACACAAAGTCCATTTGTGGGGCGCCAGGTGCGGCAAATTCATCCCAGCTTTTGCTGCGCAAATTGCTGGTGTCCATTTCCCAGCGTTGCAACACTTCAAGGGTGTAGGGGTTGACACGGCCAGCTGGAAAGCTGCCTGCGGAATAAGCCTTGAACTGGCCACGACCCAACTGGTTCAGAATGGCTTCTGCAAAAATGGAGCGGGCTGAATTGCCGGTACAAATGAACAGCACATTGAATGTTTTGTCACTCATGGTGAGCCTCGTTGTGGTGTGGTGCGCTAACAGGTGTGCAACTTTGACCTTCGCAGCAATTCTCGGTGAGGTAGGAGATCACGCCATTCATGTGGGCAAACTGCGCGCTGTAAATCAGATTGCGCCCGTCGCGAATGGGTTGTACCAAACCGGCGTTGCTGAGTTCTTTCAAGTGAAATGACATGGTGGCAGCAGGAATGTCCAGCCGCTCGCACAGTTGCCCGGGGGTAAGGCCGGCGGGGCCGGTGACGACCAAGGCTCGAAACACCCGCAAACGCGAGGTGTGAGAGAGGGCGGCCAGTGCTTTGATGATGTCATTTTCTTCCATAATTCGATAATAATGGAAATATCGAATTGTTTCGTGAAGATTTTGTGACAAACGCTAAAAAAGACTGACTAACTCAGGCTGCTTTCTTAACTGCGGAGCTTTTCGTGGGAGTACTTCGGGGTCGACGAGTTTTGGGTGCCGGGGCCTCCACTTGAGAGTGCCCACGTAGCCAGTCTGCCGCTTGCTTCCAGACATGTTCGCGAGCCTGGCTGCCCAAGATAATGCCCATGTGGCCGCCGGGGGCGAGCAAGAAGGACTTGTCTTTCGAGGCCACCATTTTCAGGCTTTTCTTGGCCATGCTGGCTGGTACCAAGTGGTCGGTTTCCCCTGCAAATACCAGCATATTGGCCGTAATGTTGCCGAGATCGGAAATTTGATCGCCGATTTTGACTTTGCCGTGCGCCAGTTTGTTGTCCACAGCAAAACGAATCATGAAGTCGCGTACCACTCCGCCTGGGTACAACATCATGTTGTTCAGGTAGTCGGCCGTGGTGGTGTGTTGTTCAACAAAATCACGGTCGTTCAAGCGGGTCAGCAGGTCCCAGTACGTGGTGATGCTGGCCACCGGGGCTGTTAGTTTGAAACCCAGGCTGACCATCCAGCCGGGTGGGCTGAACAGGGTCGGGTTGATTCGATCGAGTCTGAATTCACTGTACTTGCGAATGAAGCGCGCAGTCACATTCAATGTGTTGGAGGCGAAAGCCATGATGTTCTTGCCATCGCGCAGGTCGATCGGGCTGGCGACTGTCACCAGGTTTCGAATGTGTTTGTCGTGCCCGTAACCCGCGTACAACAGGCACAGCAAACCGCCCATGCACCACCCGAACAGGGAAATTTCTTTGGTGCCACTGTGTTCGCGCACGGCTTGAAGTGCTTGACCCATCATGTCGTGGCTGTAGTCGAACAGGCCCAAGTGGCCGTCTTTGCGCTCAGGCTTTCCCCAGTCCACCAGGTACACACGAAAACCTGCTTCAACCATGGCTTTCACCAGGCTGCGATCAGGCATCAAGTCGAATGTTTCTGTGGTGACACCCAGTGGCGGTACCAACACCAGTGGCACGGCGTGCTGTCGATTCGTAGGCGCTTCGATTTCGCCTTCGGCCAAGCTGGCTGCGGGTGTACTTGCTGTGGGGGCGTAATAGCGCACGCGCATGGGCAGGTGTTCAGCAATCACCTCATATTCAGTCTTGCCCGACTGAATCAGGATTTCCTTGCGAAAAAACCAATCCGCCGCGTTGGTCGCGGTGTTAACGGCCAACTCGTTGATTTTCAGGGCGGTTTTGAACAGTTTTTTCACGGTTGCTGCGGTGCAAGGTTGGGATGGTCGAAGTTTATACGCAGTCGGGGGCGATTCGGATGAGGGTTTACTCTAAATAGCAGGGCGTGGGCGACTTTTGGCCTGAACTTGAAGGGTCCCTGCTGCTGTTTGTTGCCCACTCGGCATGGGTTACTTGTGCCGCACTGAAAACCGCTTGATCCCTTTTTGA
>NZ_DFOZ01000043.1:0-7051 GCF_002377005.1 Limnobacter sp. UBA3528
ACACCCACCACACAGAAGGGGCAACGCTCGCGTTCACACAGTTGCGTGAACAATTCTAGCGACTCGGGTGCAATGCCCATCACATAGCGCTCTTGCGATTCATTGCACCAAATTTCAGCGGGGCTCAAGCCACTTTCATCCAGATTCACTTTGCGCAAATCAAATTCCGCACCTTTGTTCGATGCGTCTGCCAACTCGGGGAATGCGTTGGAAATACCACCCGCACCCACGTCGTGAATGCTCAAAATCGGGTTGGCTTCACCCATGGTCCAGCAGCGGTCCAGCACTTCCTGCGCACGGCGTTCCATTTCAGGGTTGGCACGTTGCACGGAATCAAAGTCGAGCGACTCGGTGTTGGTGCCCGCATTCATCGATGAAGCAGCTCCCCCACCCATGCCGATGCGCATACCAGGGCCGCCCAGTTGAATTAACAAACTGCCCGCGGGCAAGTCACATTTGTGGGTGTGTACTTCACGAATATTGCCCAAGCCACCGGCGATCATGATGGGCTTGTGATACCCATAAACCCGATCACCCACACGTTGCTCGAAAGTGCGGAAATAGCCTCCCAAGTTCGGGCGACCAAATTCATTGTTGAATGCAGCCGCACCAATGGGGCCATCGATCATGATTTGTTCAGGGGTCGCTATGCGTGTTGGAATGCCAACAGGCTGTGGCTGCGCACTGTGCTGATTGTTGCGCTGTTCCAAGGGCACCAAAGCGTCTTGCCCACTTTCCCAGCTTTCGCTGCCACCCTCAAAACGCAAATGCGAAGTGGTAAAGCCACACAAGCCGGCCTTGGGCTTGGCACCACGCCCAGTCGCGCCTTCATCTCGAATTTCACCGCCTGAACCCGTGGCAGCGCCTGCATACGGCGAAATTGCCGTGGGGTGATTGTGGGTTTCCACCTTGATCACAAAATGCGTGGTTTCCGCGTGCGGGCGATACACGCCATCGGCATCAGCAAAAAAGCGCTCAGCCTTGCCACCTGCAATGACGGCGGCATTGTCGGAATACGCCACCACCGTGCCCTGCGGGGTGGTTTTGTGGGTGTTGCGGATCATGCCGAACAGGGTTTCACTTTGCGCTTGCCCGTCGATAGTCCAGGTGGCATTGAAAATTTTGTGGCGGCAGTGTTCGCTGTTGGCCTGCGCAAACATCATCAACTCCACGTCAGTGGGCGAACGTCCCATGGCCGTGTAAGCCTCGAGCAGGTAATCGATTTCATCTTCGCTCAAGGCCAAGCCCAGTTCACTGTTCGCTTTCACCAGTGAATTGCGGCCTTCACTCAATTCAACAATTTGCAGGCTTTTGCCCTGCAGGGGCAGGAACAAGCCTTTCACGTCAAACCCATCGGGCAGCACGGTTTCTGTCATGCGGTCGTACAGCGCAGCTTTCAAGGCTTGCAACGCAGCACCTTCAGGCAGCTTGCTGCCACCCAGCAAACCTTTTTTGAAAGTCAGCTGAAATTCAATGCCACGCTCCATGCGCACCACCTGCGCCAAACCCGCATTGTGGGCAATGTCAGTCGCCTTGGAAGCCCACGGGCTGACCGTACCCAGGCGGGGAACCACCACGTACGCCAGGTCAACACGGTCCAAGGCTGGCGCAGCGTGGCAGTAGTCGAGCAGGCCTTCCATCACTTTGCGCTGTTGCCCTTCCAGTGCACCCCGGGTCGCCACAAAGTGAACGAAATGCGCTCGCACCGCCGACACATTCGAATCAATGGCTTGCAGGCGTTTCAGCAAACCCTCTGCGCGAAAAGCAGACAAGGCAGAAGCGCCATGGAAGGTGGAAACATTGAATTGATCAGCCGAAGACAGGGCAAGAGACATGACAGCAGTGGGGGTGGTTGAGGTAATCTTGAATTATAAGTGCTACAGCCCCAAAACTGAGCGCAAAGCCCGGATAAACCACCCTGAATTTCCATGGAATACGCATGCCCGAACTGATTGACCTACACCCTGAGAACCTTGGCCATGCCAACTGGCAACAGGTGGACCAAAAATCAATGCCAGTGCTGTCGGTGACGCAAATTCGGGCACTGGAGCAGACGGCTTTTGCACACATTGATTCTTTTCTTCTGATGCAAGCCGCCGGGGTACGCTCAGCCCTGAAAATTGTGGATCAAATTATTCACAGCGAGACACATTCAACTCGCTGCGTGGTCCTGGCAGGGCCAGGCAACAACGGGGGGGACGCCTGCATTGTGGCAGGAGAATTAAAACGCAAAGGTTTACAAGTTGACTTGTTGCAAGTTACCGAGGGGAAACAAGGATCGAAAGACCGCATGCAAGCGGTGCTGTGGGCCTTGGCACACGGCATTCAACCCATCGAGCTTGAGCCCGACATGCCATTGCCTGAGATTGCTTTGGGTACAGTCATAGTCGACGGCTTACTGGGCATTGCCTGCGACAGGCCACCGCAAGGCCTGATTGAACGATTGATTCAACATGTCAACGCGCATCGTCACAAAGCCAGAGTGTATGCGCTGGACTGCCCCAGCGGGTTGAACTGCAACACGGGCCATGCCGCTGGCGCAGCCATTCACGCCCACACCACCTTCAGTTACCTGGCCTGCAAACAAGGCCTGTTAAGCGAGCGCGGCAAGGGTTTGTGCGGAGAACTGTGGATAGACTCGCTGAATTGCGATGCCCTGCTTGAAACAAACAAGCACACCAACGACTGGGGCCCATTTGTTCACGCTGTTTCCCGGCTTGATCAATTGCAACGCTCGCCTATGCGGGGTCATGAGCATCACAAAGGCAGCTTTGGAAGCATCGCAGTGCTGGGGGGTCAACAGGGCATGGTGGGGGCTTGTATATTAAGCGCCAGAACCGCGCTGATGCTGGGTTGTGGACGGGTAGCCCTGACGTTGCTGCATGAAACGGACCTGCATTTACCCGATGTTCAGCGCCAAGGACAATTGCCTTTTCTAGACCTGATATTTCCGGAAATCATGAACAAGGGCCTTGAGAGCAACCTGGAGTTTGCCGACACGGTCGTGGTTGGCCCAGGCCTGGGGCAAAGTGATGAAGCTTTAAACATGGTCTACGCACTGCTTGAGCACGACAAGGGTTTGAACATGGTTTGGGACGCCGACGCACTGAACCTTCTTGCCAAAAATTCGGCGTTGCGAGCGCGTTTTGAGCACTACCGGCGCAAACACCGCTCAAAAAGCATGGTTCTGACACCACACCCCCTGGAGGCAGCACGCTTGCTACAAAGCACCATTGACATGATTCAGACCGATCGCATCAAGGCGGTGAAATCGCTGGCCACCCAGTTTGATTGCACTGTGGTCTTGAAAGGAACAGGCAGCCTGATCTGCGATCCAAACCAAATTGAAATCAACACCACGGGTGGCCCTGCACTGGCCACCGCGGGCAGTGGCGATGTACTTGCCGGTGCGATAGCGGCCATGCTGGGCCAAGGGCTTGAAGAATTCAGGGCAGCATCCTTTTCGGTTTACCTGCATGGATTGTCGGTAGAACCTATCGGACGCGAAAGAGAAGGCCTGCACATTTCACATGCCAGCGAAATAGCCCAGCGCATGAAAACCTGTTTAAACCACCTCTTGAGCCAAAGCGCCCGCCGCAATGGTCAATTGTCGTGAACAGCGCGCCGCCAACTTGTCGTCGTGAGTCACCAGAATTAAAGTGGTACCCAGCTCTTTTTGAAGGTCAAACATCAAATCGATGATTCGCTGCCCAGTTGCAAAATCCAGGCTGCCCGTGGGCTCATCGGCAAACACAATCGTGGGTTTACGCACAAACGCCCTGGCCAGGGCCACGCGTTGCTGTTCACCACCCGAAAGGGTTTTGGGCGTGTGGTTCAGGCGATCTCCCAAACCCACCCGTTCCAACATTTCCTTGCAGGCCTTCTCGCGATTCTGCATCGGCGTCAACTCAGTGGCCAGCATCACATTCTCAAGCGCACTCAGGTGGTCGAGCAACTGAAATGACTGAAATACAAAACCCACATGCTCGGCTCGCAAGCTGGCACGGCGATCTTCGTTAAGTTGAGTTAAGTCTTCCCCCAAAAAGCGAACTGCACCGCTAGATGGAATGTCCAACCCAGCAAGCATGCCCAACAATGTGGACTTGCCTGAACCTGAGGCTCCCACAATGGCAACTGCTTCACCTTGATTTATAGTGAACGAAATGTTTTCAAGGATGGACAAACTACTTTGCCCGTCCTGAACCAATTGATTTAAACCTTCGACTTCGAGGATTGCACGACTCATGTTTGCCTTTACTGCAAAAAAAATTAAAAACGCCTTCGCATTTGGCCTGATCGCTTTTGGCTTGTCGACCAGTGTATCCAGCTTTGCGGCAAGTGCTGGCCAGCAATGCAAAATTCTGGTGATGGGCGACAGCCTTTCGGCTGCTTACGGTTTGCCCAAAGAACAAGGCTGGGTTGCTTTGATGGAGAGTCGTTTGGCTGAAAAGTTCCCGCACTGCAATGTGGTGAACGCATCGGTATCGGGTGAAACCACAGCGGGCGGAAAAACACGTTTGCCAGCACTGCTGAAGCAACATCAACCCACGCACATGATTCTGGAACTTGGTGCAAATGATGGATTACGAGGATTGTCGCTCGACACGATGAAAGACAACTTGACCAATATGCTGGTGGCTGCACGTCGCAGTGGGGCTCAGGCCGTGTTGATTGGCATGCAGATTCCCTCCAATTACGGCCCCGCCTACGCCCGTCGGTTTGGCGATACATTCCCCGACGTGGCACGCAAACAGAAAGTGCCACTGGTGCCGTTCATGCTGGAAGGTTTTGCACTAGATCCGACGGCCTTTCAAGCGGATGGAATTCATCCTAACGCAGGTGCACAGCCGAAGATTCTGGAAAACATTTGGCCGACGTTTTCTGCGACATTGAAGTGAATGCATACTTTTCGCATAACCCAAGCCAGAATGAGTGACGCGCTGCGAACCGCAATCACTCATTCGCTTGGTCAGAACGTCTTCTTGATCTCGACCTCAACACGCTTTTTCATTGCATCGCGTGCGGCCAGCAACAAGGCTTCTTGATACACCTGCCCTGCAATGTTCTCGTAGTACTGAACCACCTGCGGGTCGGCCTTCGCTTTGACTTCCGAAGACGGTGCACTGCTTTCAACCCAAGCCACGGCATAGCCATTGTTGCCCAGTCCAATCACCTTGGCTTTGGGCAATTCAGATACGCCTGTGTTCAACACAGACTGAGCCACCAAGCCAGGCAAACCTTCAGCACTCAAAGCCGACACGGTTTTTGAATCCGCAAAACCTGTCAACAAATCAGAACCAGCCTGTGGCTTTTCGCTGTCCAGCTTGGCGGCAAGTGCATCGGCGTCTTTCAATGCAGCTTTTGCAGCTTCTTCCTGCTTCAAGCGAGCCTGAATCACTGGTTTCATTTCCTCCAATGGACGTGCCGCTGCCGCGGTGTAATTCACAATGCGAGCTGACACCATGGTTTCACCCACTTGCACAGCCTTGGTGTTGTTTTTATTTTCAATCGAGTCTGATGAAAAAATTTCTGCGATCACTTTCGCATCTTTCAATACCTCTGGCGCGTTGGCAGCACCTTGGGTCAAACCATTGAAGGTTTGTGCCTGCACACCAAGTGCCTTGACCACGTTTTCAAACGACTGCCCGCCTTCGTACACCAACTCCGTAAAACGGCCTTGTGCGTCAGCGAACTGTGCGGTCATTTTCTGATTTTTGATTTCATCTGCAATTTGGGTTTTCACATCCTCAAGCGCTTGAACTTCACCGCCACGAATTTCAGTGACTTCAACAATGTGATAACCGAACTGGCTTTTCACCAAACCACTTAACTCACCTTTTTTCTGAGAGAACACAGCTTGCTCAAACTCGGGAACCATTGCACCTTTGCCAAAAAATCCGAGATCTCCGCCCTGGTTTGCAGAGCCGGGGTCGATTGAATACTGCTTGGCGAGTTCAGCGAACTTCGATGGGTTTGCTTTCAATTCGGCCAACACCTTTTCAGCCGCGGCCTTCAGATCGTCTGCAGAGGCACCCTCTTTCTCGGCATCCAACAAAATATGGCGGGCACGACGTTCTTCGGGTGTAGAAAAACGAGCCTTGTTTTGCTCGTAGTAAGCGGCAATATCAGCATCACTGACTTCAATTTTTGATTTGATGGTATCGGGCGAAAGCACTACATATTCAACATCGGCCTTTTGAGGCGCCATGAACTGCGCTTTGTTGGTTTCGTAAAATGCGGCCACTTGCTCATCGGTAATGCTGACGTTTGCAAGGTATGGGGCCAAATCAATATTTTTGACTCGCACAACGCGGCCAGCCAGCTGCACATCATCCAATTGGGTTTTCAATGTTTCGGGGAAGAAAGAAGCGCGCAACACGGGATCGAGCACCTGATTTCTAGCCAAACCAAAACGCACATTCGCCTCATGTTGCGTGGGCGTCAACCCACGCGCAGCCAATTCGCGCTTGTATGTTTCAAGATCAAATTTGCCATCCACCTGAAACAATGGAGTGCGTGCAATGTCTTCGGCCAGTGCTTTGTCTGACGCAGTCAAATACTGCTTCTGCACAGACTGTTGAAGCAAATATTGAAGCACCAATGTATCCAGCAATTGACGATTGATTTCAGGTGACTCAAACACCTTGGGATCAAAGTTCTCGCCAGACTGTGCACGAGCCTCCTCAATGCGCTCACGTTTGACCTGATCGAATTCTTCCTGACTAATTGGATAGTCGCCCACAATCGCCAAGGCATTGGCGTCCGCGCTGACGGTGTTGTATCCCTCAAGACCAAACAAGGCAAATGCGGGTGCAATAAACAGCAGCAGCACAAACTGCATGATCTTCTGATTGTTTCGGATGAATTCAAACATGTTTTGTAGGTGGGTTTAGTGTTGAACAACAAGCGAATACTATACCTGAAGGTACACACCGGAAAACCGTGTGGGGCGCGGCTGGGGTTGGAAATGAATGTGGGCGGAAATGAAAAAAGGGAATCCGAAGATTCCCTTTTTTGTTTGGCGGAGTGGACGGGGCTCGAACCCGCGACC
>NZ_DFOZ01000043.1:7395-68509 GCF_002377005.1 Limnobacter sp. UBA3528
CTAACCAACTGAACTACCACTCCAAAGTTGGTTGCTGTTTCGCAATGTTGGTGGGTGCTGAGAGGCTCGAACTCCCGACCTAAGCCTTGTAAGGGCTCCGCTCTACCAACTGAGCTAAGCACCCGACGCTCACTGTTTTACTAGTGTTTGTCTTGCTGCGAATCAGCCAAGACCGCAATTATATACAAATTAACTCGGCCTGCAATACCTTTTGTCAAAAAATTTTTAAATTTAATTTACTGCGTCTTTAAGAGCTTTGCCAGGACGGAACTTGGGCACCTTGGCTGCCTTGATTTTGATTGTTGCGCCGGTGCGTGGATTACGGCCGCTACGTGCAGCACGCTTGCCAACAGCAAAGGTTCCAAAACCAACCAAAGTTACTGAACCACCTTTTTTCAAGGTTGTTTTAACAGCAGCAATCATTGCGTCCAATGCACGACCAGCGGCCGCTTTGGAAATTTCTGCTGACTCAGCAATTTGATCGATCAGTTCGGTTTTATTCATGTAAAAAGCCCCCTCATGGTGACAAATAAAAAGTGCCCAAAAACAGGCACCACGTTGCTTCCAGTTCTTAATTTAGACATGGCTGAAACCTAGCTGTCAACACATTTTGCGGGCGGATAACCCTTATTTTTCAAGCCAGTTAAGGCTTTGCGCGATGCACAAAAAAAATACCTCCACATTTTCATGCGGAGGCTTGTTTAAAATACCAATTGATATCAATGCTTTACACTTGGGTTTGCAGCAGCCTCATCAGCTTTGCCTGCAATCACCTCGGCTGGCTCGGAGACTGGCTCTGGAAGCGATTCCAGGGCATGTTGCAGCACTTGATCGATCCATTTCACTGGAATGATCTCCAAGCTGTTCTTCACATTGGCTGGAATTTCCGCCAAATCCTTCACGTTTTCTTCAGGAATAAGCACAGTTTTAATACCACCGCGGTGAGCAGCCAACAGCTTTTCTTTCAAGCCACCGATACCCAAAACTTCGCCACGCAGCGTAATTTCACCAGTCATTGCAACGTCAGAACGCACTGGCATGTTCGTCAAAGTTGACACCAAAGCAGTCGTCATCGCGATACCTGCTGAAGGACCATCTTTCGGTGTGGCGCCTTCAGGTACGTGAACGTGAATGTCGCGCTTCTCGAAAGCATCGTTACGAATACCCAATCGATTTGCGCGCGCGCGCACTACCGAACGCGCAGCCTCCACCGATTCTTTCATGACGTCGCCCAATGAACCTGTGCGAATCACGTTACCTTTGCCGGGCATGGAGACCGTTTCAATGGTGAGTAATTCACCGCCCACTTCTGTCCAGGCCA
The DNA here is from genome assembly GCF_002377005.1 of Limnobacter sp. UBA3528. Taxonomy (NCBI): domain Bacteria; kingdom Pseudomonadati; phylum Pseudomonadota; class Betaproteobacteria; order Burkholderiales; family Burkholderiaceae; genus Limnobacter; species Limnobacter sp. UBA3528. The sequence continues at coordinate 8,717 of NZ_DFOZ01000043.1, forward strand.
AACCAGTGACCTGACCCACCTGGTTTTCTTTTTCAGCCATGCCGAAGTTAAAGCGACGAACGCCCAGAAACTTGTCGAGGTTTTTCGGAGTCACCTGCACTTTCTTTTCGTTTTTGCCCAACACCATTTGACGCACTACCTTGCGGCAAATCTTGGACATTTCACGCTCAAGTCCACGCACACCCGCCTCGCGGGTGTAGTAGCGAATCACGTCGCGAATGGCTGCTTCAGAAACGCTCAGCTCTTCGTCTTTCACACCATTGTTTTTCAACTGTTTGGGCAGCAAATACTTCTGCGTAATGTTCACTTTCTCGTCTTCGGTGTAGCCGCTCAGGCGAATCACCTCCATGCGGTCCAACAAAGCATGCGGGATGTTCAGTGAGTTTGCAGTGGCCACGAACATCACATCGCTCAAATCGTATTCCACTTCCACGTAGTGATCTACAAAAGTGCTGTTTTGCTCAGGATCAAGTACTTCAAGTAAAGCCGATGCAGGGTCGCCACGGAAGTCTTGCCCCATTTTGTCGATTTCGTCGAGCAAGAACAGTGGATTGCGAACACCTACTTTCGTGATGCTGTTCAATACCTTGCCAGGCATGGATCCAATATACGTTTTGCGGTGACCACGAATTTCAGCTTCATCACGCACACCGCCCAGGGCCATGCGAACAAACTTGCGGTTTGTTGCCTTGGCTACAGATTGTCCCAGCGAGGTTTTACCAACTCCGGGAGGGCCCACCAAACAAAGAATTGGCGCCTTGAGTTTGTCAACACGCTGCTGCACTGCGAGGTACTCCACAATGCGCTCTTTCACTTTTTCCAAACCATAATGATCTTCGTCAAGTACCTTCTCGGCATTGGCCAAATCATTGTTGATCTTTGTTTTCTTCTTCCAGGGCAGCCCTACCAACACGTCGATGTAGTTGCGAATCACAGTGGCTTCTGCTGACATGGGCGACATCAGCTTCAGCTTCTTCAATTCAGCTTCAGCTTTTTTCAAGGCTTCTTTGGGCATGCGCGCAGCCTTGATTCGCTTTTCAAGCTCTTCCATGTCCGCGCCGTCTTCGCCCTCACCCAATTCTTTCTGAATGGCTTTGACCTGCTCGTTCAAGTAGTACTCGCGCTGGCTTTTTTCCATCTGGCGCTTTACGCGACCACGAATGCGCTTCTCAACCTGAAGAATATCGATCTCGGTTTCCAGTTGAGACAACAATGCCTCCAGGCGCTGCGCAATGCTAAAGGTTTCCAGAATGGACTGCTTTTGCTCCAGCTTCAGTGGCAAGTGACTGACGATTGTGTCCGCTAGCCGACCAATATCTTCAATACTGGCCAGCGATGTCAAAATTTCTGGTGGAATTTTTTTGTTCAATTTCACGTAGGAATCGAACTGCGCCATTACGGCACGCTTCATGGCCTCGGTTTCCGGGCTTTGTGAAGGATCGGGCAACAAGGGCAATGCTGTAGCAGCAAAGTGTGTGCCTTCGTCTGTAACCTTGGTCAGGCGCGCACGCTGCACACCTTCTACCAACACCTTCACAGTGCCATCAGGTAACTTCAGCATTTGGAGCACATTGGCTACGCAACCAATGTTGTAAATATCTTTGTCGCTGGGCTCATCTTTGGTGGCCGATTTTTGCGCTACCAGAAGAATACTTTTGCCTGTTTCCATCGCGATTTCCAGCGCTTTGATGGATTTTGGACGACCCACGAAAAGCGGAATCACCATGTGCGGGAACACGACTACATCTCGCAATGGAAGCAATGACAATTCGATGGGTTGTTCCGGAAGCACGTTAGTTGCTGACATATGAATCACCTATTAAATGCATAACCCTACAGTGGGGTTAAAACGCGCTTATTCAAGCTTTATTTCACGACAAATAAACAATACCACTGAAAAGAAAAAGCCCAACCGTGGAGTTGGGCTTTTTTAATCATTTTGCAATCTGTTTTGAGGTGGTTTTCAGCATCAGGATTTGTCTTTGCTGCTGGCCACTTTGGGCTGATCCTCGTAAATCAACAAAGGTTGCCCTGTGCCATTGATTGTATTTTCATCAATCACCACTTTCTTGACGTTGGTGTCGCCAGGCAGGTCGTACATGATACCCAGCAAAGCCTGTTCAAGAATGGTTCTCAAACCACGTGCACCTGTTTTGCGTTGAATCGCTTTCTTGGCAATTGCGCTCAACGCAGATGGACGAACTTCAAGTTCTGCGCCATCCATTTCGAGCAACTTTTCAAACTGCTTGACCATGGCATTTTTAGGTTTGGTCAAAATCTCGATCAACGCAGGTTCATCCAGTTCTTCGAGGGTCGCGATGACAGGCAGGCGACCCACCAATTCAGGGATGATACCGAACTTGATCAGGTCTTCTGGCTCAACTTCAGCCAGCAAGGTTCCCACATTGCCCTCTTCCTTGCTTTTCACAGTCGCGCCAAAACCAATACCTGAACGCTCGGACCGGTTACGGATAACCTTGTCCAAACCTTCAAATGCACCACCCACGATAAATAGTACGTTGGTGGTATCAATTTGAACGAAATCCTGATTGGGATGCTTGCGGCCGCCTTGTGGAGGTACGGATGCAACAGTGCCCTCGATCAATTTCAGCAAGGCTTGCTGTACGCCCTCGCCAGACACGTCACGGGTAATGGACGGATTGTCAGACTTGCGGGAAATCTTGTCGATTTCGTCAATGTACACAATGCCACGCTGAGCTTTTTCTACTTCGTAATTGCAGCTTTGCAGCAGCTTTTGAATGATGTTCTCGACGTCTTCACCCACGTAACCCGCTTCGGTCAGCGTGGTGGCGTCGGCGATCACAAAAGGTACATTCAACAAACGGGCCAGGGTTTGGGCCAACAATGTTTTGCCGGAGCCCGTTGGGCCAACCAGCAAAATATTGCTTTTCGTCAGCTCGATGTCGTCTTTTTTGCTCATGTGGCGCAGGCGTTTGTAGTGGTTGTATACCGCTACAGCAAGCACACGCTTGGCTTTGTCCTGACCAATGACATACTGGTCAAGAATAGAACGAATTTCCTGGGGGGTGGGTAGCTTGTCGCCTCCACCTGTGGCCGTGGCCTCCGCTGCTTCATCACGAATGATGTCATTGCACAACTCAATGCATTCATCGCAGATGAACACAGAGGGCCCTGCGATCAATTTTTTTACTTCATGCTGACTTTTGCCACAGAAGGAGCAATACAGCAGCTTTTCGCTTGAGCCTTTCTTTTCTGACATCTTTTATCCTCTGGAAAGCCCCCTTAAGGGCAATCAAGAAATCCAGGTTTTAGTGTTACTGCAGTTACTTCTTGTCGGCCGGTGGCACACGGTGCTTCAACACGTCGTCAATCAAGCCGTACTCTTTGGCAGAGTCTGCACCCATAAAGTTATCACGATCTGTGTCACGTGCAATCTCTTCGATCGTCTTACCTGTGTTCTCAGCCAGTATTCCGTTCAATTTCTCACGCAAATACAAAATTTCCTTGGCGTGAATTTCAATGTCGGACGCCTGACCCTGCACGCCACCCAGAGGCTGGTGAATCATGATTCGGCTATTGGGCAGGGAAAAACGCTTGCCCTTGGTGCCAGAAGACAGCAAGAACGCGCCCATACTGGCTGCCAATCCGGTACACAGGGTTGACACATCGGGCTTGATGAACTGCATGGTGTCGTAAATAGCCATGCCTGCAGACACTGAGCCACCTGGGCTGTTGATATACAGCGCGATGTCTTTGTCAGGGTTTTCGCTCTCGAGGAACAACATTTGCGCCACGATGACGTTGGCCATTTGGTCGTTGATAGGACCCACCAGGAAAATGACGCGCTCTTTAAGCAAGCGCGAATAAATGTCATAGGCCCGCTCGCCCCGACCACTTTGCTCAATCACCATGGGCACGTACATATTGCCCTGGGTTTCAAGCGCACCAGAATTGTTCATGTTGTTCGTCATAGAGCGAGGGTTCCACATCATTTATTTATTTCCCATCAGTTCGTCAAAGGACAATTTCTTTTCAACCACTTTGGATTTGCTCAAAGCGAATTCAACCACATTGTCTTCCAGAATAACCGCTTCTACATCCGCCAAACGGGCGCGATCCTGAAAATACCACTGCATGACTTCTGCAGGGTTCTCATAGCTTTGAGCCTGTTCTTCAATAAAGGCACGAACCTGCTCAGGTTTGGCTTGCAAGCTGTTTTCTTTCACCAAGTCTGACACGATCAAGCCCAAGCGAACGCGACGCTCTGCCTGTGCTGCAAAAATGTCTTCAGGCAACTGAATTTCTTCTACGTTTTGCATGCCACGGGCCTTCAGGTCCTGACGTGCGCGAGAGGCCAATTCAGTAGTTTCGGATTGAATCAAGGCTTTGGGTACATCAAACTCTGTCACTTTCAACAAAGCATTCATCACCGCTTCTTTGGTTTGCGCCTTGGTACGGTTGCTGACTTCACGGCTCAAATTCACGCGCACATCGTCGCGCAGCTTGTCCAGTGAACCGTCGGCAATACCCATGGCCTTGGCAAACTCTTCGTTCAGTTCAGGCAACTGGGGGCCTTCTACTTTCTTGATCGTGATTGTGAACTGGGCAGTTTTGCCTGCGACATCCTTGCCGTGGTAATCAGCGGGGAAAGCGAGATCAAAGGTTTTCTCTTCGCCTTTCTTCAGGCCTTTTGCGGCAGCTTCGAATTCGGGCAGCATTTGGCCCTTGCCGATTACAAAAGAGAAATCTTCAGCGGTGCCGCCGTCAAAGGGTACATCGTCAATTTTGCCCACGAAATCCAGGGTTACTTTGTCCTCATCAGCAGAGCCACGGTCTACTTCAGCGAAGCTGGCGCGCTGCTTGCGCAGAATTTCAATGGTTTTATCCACTTCAGAGTCGGAGACTTCAACCACTGTTTTCTCAATTTCAAGCGTGGCGAAGTCGCCAAACTTCACTTCGGGGAACACTTCAAAAATGGCATTGAACTCAAATGAGTCATCAGCTGCGTCCTTGGCGGCTTCGATGCGGGGCTGGCCAGCCACTCGCAGATCCTGCTTTTGAACTTCTTCGCTGAAGGTACGACCGATTTCATCGTTCAATACTTCGGAATGTACTTGGGGGCCGTAGTTCTGTACCACCATTTTCATGGGTACTTTACCTGGGCGAAAACCGGGCATGCGAGCTGTCCGAGCTACCTTTTTCAGGCGCTTCTCAACTTCAGCATTGATTTTTTCAACCGACAGCTTCAAGGAAATGGTTTTCTCGAGTGAGCTGGCAGTGGTGGTTGTTTCAGTCATTTGGAACTCTTGAACTAGTTGCCTTGGCAAGGTTGACCAAGGGGATGGTTAATGGGCGTAAAGGCTCTACAATTGCCGATATCTTACACAAGTATGAAGCAGCTTTGGCGGGGGCTTGGTAAAACTGGACCGCCCCAGAAGCGATATACCCGGGGCACAAGAGGGGTGGTGCGGATGAAAGGACTCGAACCTTCACGTATTGCTACGCCAGAACCTAAATCTGGTGCGTCTACCAATTTCGCCACATCCGCATGTAGGCGCGCATTATAGCCCGATTTTAACTTTGAAGCCCTTACAATGTCATTTATTGACTGCATTACCCCCAATTAGAAGGTGACATGGCTGTATCTCTAGAAAACCCGCTTGCCTACTGCCGCGAGAAAGTAAGCGGGGAAACCGCCTCTCTGCACTACGCAACCCTGTTCCAAGCTGAAGAACTGAAAGCATTTTGGCTTGGCTGCTTTACCTTGAACCACGAGTTGAGGCAGGCTTGCCTGAAGCAGCTGGAGGCAGGCTTGACACAGGTCAAACTGGGCTGGTGGCAAAATGCCCTGGCTGGCGCAGCAAGCAACAGCAACCCTCACCCTGTCGTAACAGCAATATCAAAACCCGTGATTGCGAAAATCCCCCCTGAACACTGGGGAGAACTAATCAACCGGGTGGCCAGCGGATGCGAACCCAAGCGTTACAACAGCATGGCCGACTGGCATAACGATGTGCTGCTTGAAACCAAGCCCTGGATTGGTTTGGTACAGGCCAGGTTTATCAGCTCAACTGCGGATTACACGCAGCTACTGGAATTCTGGGCCACAGCCACGCGCCTTTGCCAGTTACTTCGACTTGCGAAATACCTGGACCAGGGGTTTCAGCCCTTGCCCGTCGAATTACTGGCCAAACATGGGGTGACTGCAGAACAAATCAAACGCAGGGAACACAACGGTGCCAGCGCGCGGATGTTCAGTGAAGTAGGCGCACATTTGCTTGAGAAAGCCAACATAGCCTGGAAAAATACGCCAGAGGACCAACGCCTTTTTGCGAGGCCTTTGCGAGCGCTGTTCCGGATGCGCGTTTCGGAACTGAAAGTACACGAGGCGGCCGGTTACCACTTGCTGACCGAGCAGAAAATAATCACCCCTTTCAAAAAATTCAGTACCGCTTGGACGACGCAAGTGCTGAGATTTTGAAGGGTCGTCTCAATTCAAAGCCGTGGTTTACGAATTCGGTAAGCTGCGGCGTACAAGGCGGGCAGGAAAAACAGGGTGAGCAAGGTGGCCACAATCAAGCCACCCATGATCGCTACGGCCATGGGGCCCCAGAACTGCGAACGCATCAACGGGATCATGGCCAGCACGGCTGCCGCCGCGGTCAACAATATAGGCCGTGAGCGTCGAATGGTTGAGCCAATGATAGCCTCATAGGGATCTACCCCCGCAGCTCGGTCTTGCTCGATTTGATCCACCAAAATTACCGAGTTTCGAATAATCATGCCGAACAGGGCGATCACGCCCAGTTGTGCTACAAAACCGAACGGGCGCGCAGTGATGATCAAGGCCAACGCAGCACCAATAATGCCCAAAGGGCCGGTGAAGTAAACCAGCAAGGTTCGACCAAAGCTTTTCAGTTGCAACATCAGCAAAGTAAGCACGATAAACAACATCAAAGGCACATTGGCCATGATCGACTGCTGGGCCTTGCCAGAATCGGCGGCTAGACCATCCAGGTTCACCGATACGCCCAGTGGTAACTCAGACCGCAAGGGGTCTAGTGCCTTGTTCATCGCCAAGGCAACGGTGGTGCCCTGAATACCGGAAACCACATCCGCCTTCACTGTAATTCCAAACTCACCACCCTCTCGCCAAATCACGCCGGGCTCAAAACTCATGGTGACCTTGCCCACTTGGGATAACGGCACATAGGCTCCGCTTGCCGTGGGCACATTGGCGTTCATGAGTTCAGCCAGAGTGTCGCGCTCGCTTTCGGGGTTTCGAAACACAATGTCGATGAGGCGGTTATTTTCGCGATACTGCCCAATGGTTGCGCCCGACAAAATGACATGCGAGGACTCTGCAATGCTTTGACTGCTGACACCCAAGGCACGGGCGCGAGCCTGGTCTACCTCGACTTTCATCACCTTGATGTTTTCATTCCAGTTGTCATGCGTGCCACGGGTGTATTCGCTAGAGGCCACGGCCTCTTTGACCTGGTCGGCAACTACACGCACAACGCGAGGGTCTGGGCCCTGCACCACGAACTGCACGGGATAAGTCACGGGCGGCCCATTGGGCAACAAGGTAATTCGCGGACGTATGTCAGGGAAGTTGTTTTCGAGGTGTTCCTTCAGTTTGCCGCGCAGTATTTCCCGGTCTTCGAATGTTTTGGGAATCACTATAAGTTCGGCCAAATTGCTTTGTACAAACTTTTGATCAAGCGACAAATAAAAACGGGGCGCCCCATCGCCTACAAAACTGGCATAGCCCTGCACTTCGGGTTGATTGGCCAGCCATTGCTCCAGTTTGATCGCCTGCTTTTCCGTTTCCTCAAATGCGGTACCCTCGGGTAACCACAAATTCACCATGATTTCCAATCGGTTGGAGTCTGGGAAAAACTGCTGCTCAATGAATTTGAAGGAATAGCCGCCACCAATGAAGGCAAGAACTGTGACCGTTATTGTGATCCAGCGGTGGTTAACGCACACCTCAATCCAGCGGCGAAAGCGCTGGTAGAACGGCGTATCGAACACCTCCGTGTGGCCTTGTCCGTCTTTGGGCTTTTTAAGCAACCAATAGCCAATATAAGGCACAAAAATAACCGCGACAAACCACGACAACACCAGCGCAATGGCAGTAACCGCAAAAATTGAATAGGTGTACTCGCCTGCCGCTGACTGAGCCAAAGCAATGGGCAAAAACCCCGCAGCTGTAATCAGCGTGCCCGTGAGCATTGGAATGGCAGTGGAGTCGTAGGCAAAAATGGCCGCATCAAAGCGCGAATAACCCTCTTCCAGCTTGCGAACCATCATTTCTACCGCAATGATCGCATCATCGACCAACAAGCCTAGCGCGATAATCAGTGCACCCAGCGAAATTTTGTGCAGGTTGATATTGAAGAACGACATGGCCAGAAAAGTAAGCGCCAATACCAAGGGAATGGTCAACGCCACCACCAGACCTGGCCGTGTGTCGATGCGAAAGGGTTTGCTGTGTAGCCCCAAACTCAAAAAGCTGACTGCCAACACGATCACAATCGCTTCGATCAACACTTTCACGAACTCATTGACAGAGGTGCTGACTGACTTGGGTTGGTCTGCCACGCGCTGAAGTTCAATACCCACCGGGAGTTCGGCCAATATGCGGCGCTCTACCTTTTCCAACTCCTGGCCAAGGCGAATGATGTCTCCACCGTTGACCATTGAAATGCCAAGACCAATGACCTCTTTACCGTTAAAGCGCATTTTGGACACAGGCGGGTTTTGGTAGCCACGATGCACGTGAGCAATGTCTTTGAGCAGAAGTGTATTGTTGCCCGCCCGAATCGGGAGGTTGGCGAGATCATCGATGGACTCAAACTGCCCCTGTACTCTTGACCACACCTTTTGGTCTTCGAGGCTTAAAACCCCCTGAGAGGTGACCGCGTTCTGACTGTTGATTTGATTGAAGATGTCTTGCGCTGAAATCCCCAGTTGCGCAATTTTGTAATGCGAGACATCAATGAACACTTTCTCAGGTTGAACGCCAAACAGCTGCACCTTGGCCACATCGGGCACTTTGAGCATTTCCTGACGTACCTGCGTCACGAAGTCTTTTAATTCCGCGTACTTGAATCCATCGGCGGAGAATGCCAGCAACACGCCAAAAGTGTCGCCAAACTCGTCATTGAAAAATGGGCCAACTACACCACGCGGTAATGTTCCAGCCATGTCGCTGACCCGTTTACGTGTGGTGTACCAAATATCGGCCACTTGCTTGGGCGGTGCGCTGTCATCCAACTGGAGAAAAATAACGGTTTCACCCGGCTTGGAATACGAACGGATTTTGTAAGCGAAGGGTATTTCCTGAATCACCTTCTCAATAGGATCGGCCACTTGCTGACCCATTTGCATGGCCGTTGCACCCGGCCAGTAGGCTCGCACCACCATGCCGCGAAACACAAACGGAGGATCTTCTTCTTGACCCAAGGAGAAAAATGCGGCCACTCCCGCGAAGATGAAAACTGCAAGGAGGTAGCGAACCAATGGCTGGTTTTCGAGCGCCCAGCGCGACAGGTTGATTTTTCTCATTTGGAAAGATCGCTCGTTTCAATGAAACGACGAACCTTTTGGCCTTCGTTCAAAACATGGGTGCCCGCAGTGACAATCAACTCCCCATTGCTTAAGCCATCCTTAACCAGAAAGTCGCTTTCAGACACGTCATAGGGCTCAACAACACGTTTGTTGACCACACCCTGCTTCTCATCGAACACCCACACAAAAGCACCGGTATGCTCCGCAACCAGGGCCGAAATGGGCAACTTGAACGCGGTCGACTTGGCGGCTGTGGTGAACTTCACCGTAGCGCTCATTCCGAAACGGGAAACTCTGGCCGGGTCGTTCACATCCAGCAACACAGCATATGTGCGTGTTACCGGGTCAGCCACGGGTGACACCTCTCTCACTTTTGCTGCCAGAGCCTGTTTGCCAGACCACAGCAACACACTTGCCTCCTGACCCGGCTTGATCTCGCTGACCCTATTCTCGGGCACAGCCATACTGACCTGTACATCATTCTCATCGGCCCATTGCACCACTGCCTGGCCTGGGGCCAATACCTGGCCTACTTCAGCATACACACCGGAAATTACACCGATGCCCGGAGCACGCAAGTCACCGTATTGCCGCTGATTGGCCTGCGTGTTCAATTGCGCGCGAGCCTGGCTCAAACGGCTGCCGGCGGCATCGAATGCCAACTGTCGGCGATCCAGTTCAGCCTGGCTGATGAAGTTTTGTTGCTTCAGGGTTTTGGCACGTTCCAGGTCTGTTTTAAGCTGGGCATGCTCGGTGGCTGCTGCATCAAACTGTGCCTGGGCTGCCTGTAAGGCCAGGCTCAAGTCCTGAGGATCAATTTTTGCAAGTATTTGGCCTTTGGTAACCTTGTCCCCAACGTCCACAAGGCGTGCGGTCAACTTACCACCCACCTGGAAGCTGAGTTTTGCCTGAAAACGGGGTTCAATCTGACCTGGAAAACTTTCTTCAAAAGTACTGTCACCCGCTTGAAGCTCCATGACTCGCACAGGTCGAATCACTTCAGTGGTGTCAATTTCGGAACGGGAACAAGCGGCAAGCACGAGCGAGCCTACGGTGGCCCATACAACAGGCAAGAACAAACGGCTTTTGGACATGGATCGCTCAATAGAGTGAATTTATTGTTATCTGCGCAATTGTCGTATCAATCACAAGTCAAGTCAAAGCGGACTCAAAAACAATCCAGCTTGTCTCTCAGCGCCGCGAGCGCCTTTTCAACACGATCAACGCCGATCACTTCGATACCATCAATTGGCTGCTTCGGTGCATTGCTGGCAGGCACAATGGCGTGGGTAAATCCAAGTTTGGCAGCCTCACGCAGCCTTTCTTGCCCGCGCGGTGCAGGGCGTAGCTCACCAGACAGGCCGATTTCACCAAACACCACCAGTTCTTTGGGTAGGCGTTTGTTGCGCAAGGAGGACACCATGGCCAAAACAATCGCCAGGTCGGCTGCAGGTTCTGAAATTCTTACACCACCCACGGCGTTGATAAAAATGTCTTGATCAAAAAACTGCAGACCCGCATGGCGATGCATTACCGCCAGCAGCATGGCGAGGCGGTTTTGTTCAAGCCCCACCGACAACCTGCGCGGTGAAGGCGAATGCGAGGAATCGACCAAAGCCTGAATTTCAACAAGCAATGGGCGCGCACCCTCTTGAGTGCACATCACGCAGGACCCGGCCACCCATTCGGCAGTTTGCGACAAAAACAAGGCTGAGGGATTGTTGACCCCTTTCAAGCCTCGGTCAGTCATGGCAAATACACCTAACTCGTTCACCGCACCAAACCGGTTTTTGAACGCTCGCACAAGGCGAAATGAGGACTGTGAATCGCCTTCGAAATACAGCACCGTGTCTACGATATGCTCGAGCACGCGGGGGCCGGCCAGAGTACCTTCCTTGGTAACATGGCCGACCAAAATGGTAGTGATCCCCAGGGCTTTGGCAAGCCGTGTAAGCTGACTTGCACATTCGCGTACCTGGCTTACAGACCCTGGCGCTGCACTCAACTCGCTGGTGTACAGGGTTTGAATGGAATCGATCACCAACACTTGGGGTTTGTGTGCTTCAAGTTGCGCAACAATTTGCTCAAGCTGAATTTCGGTTAACACATTCAGGTTAGTGTGTTCGAGCCCAAGGCGTTGAGCACGCAAGGCGATTTGCCCGGCAGATTCCTCACCACTGACATACAAGGCTGAAGTTGTTTTGGCCAAGGTGACCATGGATTGCAATAGCAAGGTGGATTTACCGATTCCAGGGTCACCGCCAAGCAACACCACCATGCCCGGCACCATTCCCCCACCCAACACACGGTCAAATTCGGGGACACCGCTGCTGAAACGTGGGTGGTCTTGCGCCTGAATTTCGGAAAGCTTGATGACGCTGCTACTTTGTGCAGCAAGGGCTGCAAAACGACTGTGCTTGGGCGCTGTTGCCGTGCTTACGGCCGATTCAACCAGTGTGTTCCAACTGTTGCAATCGCTGCACTGCCCTTGCCATTTGGCGAAAACAGAACCGCATTCCGTGCATTGATACTGACTTTTACTTTTGGCCAAAACTGCATGTCCCTGTAACGACTAGGCTTCTAAAAATGGTACTCGCGGCGCAATTGCACACAACAATTCATAACCAATGGTGCCACAACGGTCGGCCACCACATCAACTGGAATGTGTTCACCCCACAATTCAACAGCACTGCCAACATCTGCATTCGGAATATGGCTGATGTCAATGGTCATCATGTCCATCGAAACACGGCCTGCGACCGGCGCAACATGACCTTCTACATAGGTAGGGGTTCCGTCGGGCGCATGACGCGGGTAGCCATCGGCATAACCGCAGGCCACCACGGCAACACGCCCGCTGTCGCTGGCTTCCCACCGCGAGCCATAGCCAACCCTGTCGCCCTTCTTCACAGATTGAATTGCAATAATTTCACTGCTGAAGATCATTGCTGCCTTGAGGCCATAATTGGCTGCCGCATTTGGGCCTGGGGTGGCCCCGTATATGGCAATACCCGGGCGCGCAATATCACCAGCGAGCATCGGAAAATTAAGACTGCCAGCTGAATTGGCAAGACTACTTCGCCAATGGTCGGGTTTGAGATCCATCAAGATTTGATGCTGACGCTGCGCAAAAGGCAAACGAGCCCTGGGCTCCGCTTCATCCGCATTGGCAAAGTGCGTCATCAACACAGGCGTAGGCCATTGATATTTCAGGGTGAACTCATCGAGCCACTGAATGGCGGCTTGCGCTTGAGCAGGTTGAAACCCCAAGCGATTCATGCCTGTGTTCAATTTCAGGAAAATTTGGGGTTTGTGTGCAGGCTGCGACTGCGCAATAGCCGCGAGGTCATTCAACTGGTTCTGATTGTGAACCACCCAATCGCAACGCAACTCCATGGCCTTCAGCAAATCGGTCTGATCAAAACAGCCCTCGAGTAACACAATTGGCTTGTTCCAGCCCATGCAACGCAAGCGAGCCGCACCCTCTATTTCTAAGATGGCCAAGGCGTCTGCTTGCCACAAGCCGTCGATGATTCGTTCCAAACCATGCCCATAACCATTGGCTTTCACCACAGGCATCATCACAACATTGCCCAGCAATTCTTTGATTCTATTGATATTGGCAGAGATGGCGGCGGGTTTGACCACTGCACGTATGGGTCGCGGCATGGGCTGGCAATTGGTGATTTAGGGGTTGGCTCGAACTTCGTAAAAAAGGCATTGCTTAATACGCGAAGCGCTTGGATATGATATAACGCCTCAACACCGTTGAACGAGCAGCGAAACGGCGAAATCGCACTAATTGGATTTCGCTCAATTCACAGTTGAATGAAACCCGGCTTTTACACCATCATGGCGGCGCAGTTTTTCTCGTCGCTTGCAGACAACGCACTTTTGATTGCAGCAATCGCATTGCTGTTTCAGATCCAGTCTCCTGACTGGATGACCCCATTGCTGAAGCTGTTCTTCGTAGTGTCGTACGTGGTGCTAGCCCCATTTGTTGGCGGGTTCGCAGATACCTTGCCCAAAGGGCGGGTCATGTTGATCACCAACTCGATCAAGATTGTGGGTTGCCTGATGATGTTCTTCGGTGTGCACCCTCTACTTTCTTATGCGGTGGTGGGCCTGGGCGCTGCAGCCTACTCGCCTGCAAAATATGGCATTCTGACCGAGCTTTTGCCGCACGACCGGCTTGTAGAGGCCAACGGCTGGATTGAAGGGCTCACAGTGCTGTCGATCATTCTTGGCACCGTGCTTGGCGGCATATTGATTGCGCCGGGCACTAGCCAATACCTGATGCAGCTGCACATTCCAGGTGTGACCGACAATATGGACACGCCAGCAGAAGCTGCCATCTTTGTGATTACTTCAGGCTATTTGATCGCTGCCATTTTCAACTTCAAGATTCCAGACACAGGTGCTCGCTACGAGCCACAGTTGAATCACCCAATCATCATGACCCGCAAGTTTTATGGCTGCGTCAAACAATTGTGGAACGACAAGTTGGGTCAAATCTCATTGGCTGTTACCACTCTTTTTTGGGGTGCCGGGGCCACGCTTCAATTTATCGTGCTGAAATGGGCTGAAAGTGCCTTGGGCCTGCCACTGGACAAAGGCGCCATTCTTCAAGGTGTTTGCGCATTCGGCGTGGCTGCTGGCGCTGTGGCTGCTGCGAAACTGATTCCCCTGAAAAAATCGATGTTGGTGCTACCCATGGGCATTCTGATGGGCATTGTGTGCATGACCATGGTGTTGGTCAACAACCAGGGTATGGCTTACCTGCTGATCACCGTAATCGGCGCACTGAGCGGATTTTTCGTTGTGCCCATGAACGCTTTGCTGCAACACCGCGGTCATGTACTCATGAGTGCAGGCCGATCGATTGCCATTCAAAATTTCAATGAAAATATTTCAGTCCTGACGATGCTCGGCATTTACGCCATCTTGATCAGTTTTGATGTGCACGTGAACAACGTGATTTTGATGTTCGGCGGCTTTGTCATGGCCACCATGCTGATGGTGATTATTTGGCACCGCCGCAACCAGCGCTTATACAACGTGGAAGCGCGAATTGGCGAGGATCGCCCGGTCGGCGTTCCGTTGTAACAGGCTGTTTAAATTACGCCTTGCTGTTTCAGCAGTAACAAATCGTCCCACGCTTTCTGTTTTTCCTCAGGTCTGCGCAACAGATAGGCTGGGTGATATGTGACCACAGCGGGGATGTCGAGCCCATCCACAATCACTCTGTGAACCGTGCCCCGCAATTCCCCCACTGGCTTTTTAGTGTTCAAAAGAGTTTGAATTGCAAAGCGCCCCACCAGTAGCAAAACTTGGGGCCTACTGGCCTTGATTTGCTGAACAAGGTATGGCGAACATTGATCAATTTCGGCTTGTTCAGGATTGCGGTTGCCGGGGGGGTGACACTTCACCACATTGGCGATATAGGTGTTGTTTGTACGGCTCGCGCCAACGGCTTTGAGCATTCGATCCAACAGTTGCCCTGACTTACCCACAAATGGCCGGCCTGTCGCGTCCTCGTCCACGCCAGGTCCTTCTCCCACCACCATTAGGGGTGCATGGGGTATGCCATCAGCAAACACGGTTTGCTTGCGGGTTTCGCACAGACCGCATTTTTTGCAAACAGCAACCATCTCTTGTAATGACTCAAGCGAAAGTGAAGCGGGCAACATTTCATCGAGCCCCACGCCGCTTGCCATGGCGTCGGGCTTTGAGGGCTCGTCTTGGCTCCGTAATTCCCAAACAGGGCCAATACCCATGGCATTGAACAAATCGGCTTTGTTTCGAGTACTTGTCATTCCAGAGAGCCTGTAAATCGTTTGAACATCACCAAGGCATCTTCGCGGCCCAGTTGAGACGGGTAATAATTCTTGCGCGCACCGATCAGCTTGAACCCCTCTTTCTCGTACATATTCTTGGCAGTCAAATTGCTGGGACGAACCTCCAGCAACATGCCCGTTGCATGGGCAAGTTTCGCCTGGCCAATGCCCCACTGCAACAAGTGCTTGCCGTGACCCAAACCTTGCAAGTCGGCACGAATGGAAATGTTCAGCAGGTGGTATTCATCAACAACCTGCATCATCACAATGTAGCCTGCAAGTTGTTCATCCAACCACATGCAATGCATGTGATAACCCGCGCGCAGGGAGTCCAGAAAATTCCGGTCTGTCCAGGGGAACTCGTAAATCTGGTTCTCAACCAGAATTACAGCGGGCACATCGGCCTCGGTCATGGGTCGAATACTAAACAGCGCCATGCTTCAACGCCAATCGTTCAGTGGTGGTTTGCGCAACTTTGTCACGCACATACAAGGGCTGACAATCAAACGGTGTAGCGACTCGCCCAGCCTCAAATTCCTGCCATGCCAATTGCGCCAGGCGAACTGCGCACACCGCCCCCTGAACGATGGTGGAGCCAGGTTCGTGAACTTGTGCATACACATGTATATCGCATACTGCAGACCCGTGAATATTCTGCAGTTCATCCAGGGCCAGCAAATGCGGTGGCTTCACCCATTGGGTGCCCTGCGCGGTTCGCTGAATACAGGCCGCGTAAATTTCATTCAAGCGCGCATCCATTAAAACCGTGACTGGCTGGTCCTGAAACTGTGCGGTCAACATGCATTCAAAACTGGTCAATGGCACAGTGGGCACCTGCCAGGCCACAGCAAGGCCCTGAGCAACACCACAGGCTGTTCGAAGACTGGTAAAACCACCAGGACCAATATCAACAGCAATGGCTGCACACTGGGCAGGCTTTAAATTGGCCTGGTCCAGATGTTGCTGAATCATGGGCAGCAGTTGAGCCGACTGGCTTTTGTAATCCGTAATTTCAAAATTGAACAAACCGTTTGCAAGCGCATTTGCGCTGTCTGGTTCAATGGCAGCAGCCACCTTGGCCACGCCTGAACTGGTACTGATCGCCAAAATAAAACGGGAAACCATCAATCGCCCTTCATCATCAACACAACGGCCTGCGCCTCAATGGCTTCCTTGCGCCCAAGGTAACCCAACTTTTCATTGGTTTTGGCCTTGATGTTGACCGCATGCAAGGGCAAGTCGCAAAGACCGCTCACACTGGAATGCATGGCAGCCATGTGAGGCGCAAGTTTTGGACTTTGGCAAATCAAAGTGGAATCGATATTGATCAAGGTGAATCCCTTCTGCCTGGCTTTCTCGATCACGTTTTTCAACAATACGCCACTGTCAGCGCCCTCGAACTGAGGGTCTGTGTCAGAGAAGTGGGTACCAATGTCGCCCAGGGCGCATGCACCCAAAATTGCATCGGTGATGGCGTGCAACAAGGCATCTGCGTCGGAATGGCCCAGCAAACCGAGCTCCGAAGGAATATGTACTCCGCCCAGAATCAGCCGACGTCCTTCAACCAATCGGTGCACATCATAACCCTGCCCCACTCGCAGACGGCCAATTTCACTCATTCCAAATTCTCCTGTTGCAAACCAAGCAACCTGGCTACTGTGCCCAAATCTTCAGCGCGGGTAATTTTCATGTTTTCCACATGCCCGGGGACAATCAGGGGACCCACACCCATCGTTTCAATCGCACTGGCATCGTCGGTCAATTGGGCACCTTTGTACAAGCACTCGGAAATGGCCATACTCAGCGCCTGCGCCCGAAACATTTGGGGTGTTTGTGCCGCCCACAAGTGGTCTCTGGGTATGGTGTGCTGGGCAATCACTTCACCCTCCTCTGCCACGCTGGTTTTCTTCAAGGTATCCGCCACTGGCACGGCCAGCAAGGCCCCGGCAACATGCTGACTGCCTTGGTCAATCAAGCTTTTTAATGCAGCGGCACTCAAGCCCGGGCGAGCGGCATCGTGCACCAACACCCAATCGGTCTCATTCACCAGGAAGTTCTCAAGCAAATGATTCAATCCATTCAGTACGCTGTTCACACGCTCCTGTCCACCCACAGGCAAACATTTGACCTGTGGGTTGCCTTGAAACAGCGCAGTGGCAATCGAGTCGTCGTTGGCCACCACCACAAATACCCCTTCCACACGGGGGTCGACCAACAAGGCCTCAACACTGCGTTCCAGCACGGTTTTTGCACCCAGCATGGCGTACTGCTTGGGAATGCTCCCGCCAAAGCGCCGCCCGGCACCACCGGCGGGGACTAATCCAAAGTACTTGGCAGTTCTTGCCATGAAAGCCTGTTCCTATGCGGGCACTTGCCGCCGTATAATACGGGCCTTGATTCACCGACCCAAAAACCCGAACTTGAAGCCCACTGGAAAACCAGCATGGTTGCAGTATCCAAGCGGGCAAACTTTATGCTTTCACATTTTACTTCTTCTTTTCAGCTAACCGGTGGCCACAGGCTCAGCTTGGCGCACCCGCCGGGCAGTGCCGACGCTTTTTTGCTGGCGCAATTGTGCACGCAGGCCCAAGGGCAAAACAAACTTTGCCTGATCACCTGTGCCAACCCGCATGACGCCACCCGCCTGCAGGAAGAAATTACCTTGTTTGCGCCCACCCTGAAGGCACATTACCTGCCCGACTGGGAAACCCTGCCCTACGACAGTTTGTCGGCGCACCAAGACCTGGTGTCGGAGCGCCTGGCCACGTTGTACCAAACCCAACAGGGCGATCTAGATGTGTTGATTACAGCGGCCAGCACAGCCATCCAAAAGCTGGCGCCCCCCTCGTTTTTAGCAGGCAGCACCTTCTACTTCAAAACCGGCGACAAACTGAATGAAAAGAAGCTGCGTGAACAACTGACGATTGCGGGCTATAACCATGTATCACAGGTGATGACACCCGGTGAATACTGCATTCGCGGCGGCATTATCGACTTGTTCGCCACTGGCACTGCCCTGCCATTTCGAATCGATTTGTTCGATGACGAAATTGAATCCATCAAGACATTTGATGTCGATACCCAGCGCAGCCTGTACCCCGTGCGGGAAATGCGCCTGCTGCCCGGTCGCGAATACCCCATGGATGAACAAAGCCGTGCGCAGTTTCGCAGCAAATGGCGTGAGCGCTTTGAGGGTGACCCTTCCAAAGTTTCCATTTACCGTGACATGGGAACCGGTGTGGCCAGCGCGGGCATTGAGTATTACCTGCCCCTGTTTTTTGAAACTACAGCCAGCCTTATTGACTATCTGCCCAAGAAAGAGCTGGTCTTCATTCAGCATGGCGACGTCGATCAAGCCTTGCAAACATTTTGGGCACACACGCAAAGCCGTTTCGATTTTCTATCGAAAGACATTCAACGCCCCATTCTTCGGCCTTCTGAAATTTACCTGAACGCCACTGAATTCTTCAGCAGTTTCGACAATGCGGCACGCGTGAATTTGTCGGCATCCAAGAATGCCTTGGTGCCGGAATACAGCGGCGCGCTGCTGCCAGACCTGGCCGCAGATCGCAAAGCAGATGACCCGATTTTCAAGTTCCGTAACCTGGTCGAACGCACTGGTGCAGGAAGCTACCAACAAGTGATCATGGTGGCCCCAAGTGACGGCCGTCGCGAAACCCTGAACCAGTATTTTCTGGAACACAAACTAAAGCCTTACCAAACAGAAACGCTGCAAGGCGCACTGGAAAGTGGCGAACGTTTCGTACTGTGCACCGCGGTGCTTGACCAGGGCTTTGGTGTTTACCGTGGGCTGGATGCACAAGTCGCGTTTGTTACGGAAGCCGAGTTGTTTTCACTGTCACCACGCCGTCGCGGCGCACGCAGGCAACAGGAACGGCAAAGCAACGTTGAATCGATGATTCGCGATTTGTCGGAACTGAAAATTGGCGACCCGGTTGTTCACCAGCAGCATGGCATTGGTCGATACAAAGGCCTGATCAGCATGGATCTTGGCGAGGGTGCATCTGAATTCCTTCACCTGGAATATGCCAACGGTTCAAACCTGTTTGTGCCAGTGGCTCAGTTACATGTCATTGCCCGCTACAGCGGTGCAGACCCTGAAAACGCACCTGTGCATGCACTGGGTTCAGGCCAATGGGAAAAGGCCAAAAAGAAGGCTGCAAAAATGGTGCGCGACACCGCAGCAGAACTGCTGAACCTGTACGCCCGCCGGGCCTTGCGAAAAGGCCATGAATTCAAACTGAGCATTGGCGACTATGAAGCCTTTGTTGAAAAATTCGGATTCGAAGAAACCGCAGACCAGGCCGCTGCCATTCGCGCTGTGATTGCAGACATGACTTCGCCCCGCCCCATGGACCGCCTGGTGTGTGGCGATGTGGGCTTCGGCAAAACCGAAGTGGCATTGCGGGCCGCGTTTGTCAGCGTGATGGATGGCAAACAGGTGGTGCTGTTGGCCCCCACTACCTTGCTGGCCGAACAACACTTTCAAACCTTCTCAGATCGATTCTCAGACTGGCCTGTGAAAGTGGTTGAACTGTCGCGTTTCAAATCGCCCAAAGAAATTCGCGATGCAGTTGAATTGATCAACAGTGGCCGTGCCGACATCATTATTGGTACCCACAAGGTGCTGAGTTCCGAGGTGGAGTTTTCACGCCTTGGCTTGGTAATTATTGATGAAGAACACCGCTTCGGTGTGCGCCAAAAAGAAGCGCTGAAAAACCTGCGTGCTGAAGTCGATGTGCTTACTTTGACCGCTACCCCCATTCCACGCACCCTGGCCATGAGCATGGAAGGCATCCGCGATTTCTCGGTCATTGCCACTGCGCCACAACGTCGCCTGTCGATTAAAACATTCGTGCGTCGTGAAACCGACAGCGTTATTCGTGAAGCCGTGCTGCGTGAATTAAAACGTGGCGGGCAGGTGTACTACCTGCACAACGAAGTGGACACCATTGAGAATCGTCGCGAAGCGCTTGAGAAAATACTGCCTGAGGCACGCATTGGTATTGCGCACGGGCAAATGAATGAACGCGACCTTGAACGCGTCATGCGCGATTTTTATCAACAACGCTTTAATGTGTTGTTGTGCACCACCATTATTGAAACCGGTATTGATGTACCCACCGCCAACACCATTGTGATTCACCGAGCCGACAAATTCGGCTTGGCCCAATTGCACCAGTTGCGCGGCCGGGTTGGGCGAAGCCACCACCAGGCCTACGCCTACATGATGGTGAACAACGAAGAAGGCTTGAGCAAGAACGCAGAGCGCCGCCTTGAAGCCATCACCATGATGGAAGACCTGGGCAGCGGTTTTTACCTGGCCATGCACGACCTTGAAATTCGCGGTGCCGGTGAAGTGCTGGGTGCCAACC
The DNA here is from genome assembly GCF_002377005.1 of Limnobacter sp. UBA3528. NCBI lineage: Bacteria > Pseudomonadati > Pseudomonadota > Betaproteobacteria > Burkholderiales > Burkholderiaceae > Limnobacter > Limnobacter sp. UBA3528. Next base: position 29,509 of record NZ_DFOZ01000043.1, read on the forward strand.
AAAGTGGCAACGTGCACGAAGTGGGCTTTCAAATGTACACCGACATGCTGAACCACGCCGTGCGCAGTTTGCGCGCAGGCAAAGAACCCGATTTGACCGCACCACTGAACGCCACAGTAGAAATCAACCTGCACACACCCGCCCTGCTGCCCGAGGATTACTGCCCCGATGTGCATGAGCGCCTTACGCTGTACAAGCGACTGGCGAGCACCGAGGAGATGGACTTCATTTCTGAAGTGCAAGAGGAATTGATTGACCGCTTCGGCAAATTACCTGAAGCCGCAACGGCGCTGCTGGAAACGCACCGGCTTCGCATTCTGGCCAAGCCCCTGGGCATTGCAAAAATTGACAGTTCGACCGACGCAACCGTGGTTCAGTTTGATGCCCAACCGAATGTGGATGCTGGCAAAATCATTTTGATGATCCAGAAAGAGAAAGACATGAAACTGGCCGGCGCAGAACGCTTGAGAATCACGCGGAGTTTCCCGAAAGTCGGCGACCGTGTACAGTTTCTCAAAGGTTTGATCAAACAACTGGCTTGAATTCATGACCAACAACGCTGGCAAACACAACATTTGGTTGCTCTTGTTGAGCGCGGCACTGATAGGGTGCGCAGTGCTCAACACAACAACCGCCAAAGCGGCAGAAAGCACAAATAGCGACGATGCTGGCATGGCCGTGTACAAAGCACTGCTGCCAAAGGCCGAAGCCGGGGACGCAGAGGTACAAACCACGCTGGGCTTAATGCGATTGCGTGGTGATGTAGTAGAGCGCGACCTCAAAGTTGCACGCGTGTGGCTGGGTAAAGCTGCCCTGCAAAACCACACACCCGCTCAATATTATTTGGGCCAGTTGCTGCTGCTTGATGTGTTCAACGCCAGCCAAAGTGATCTGAACAAACAACTGACCGAGGGCATGGGTTGGTTGCGCCGTGCCTCACGAGACCAACACAACCCCTCTCAGTTGCTGTATTCGCAAACCGTTCTGGAAAGCCAACTGGAAAGCCCGTTCGGACACAGCAAAATTGAAGTCCAGCAACATCTTGATTCCTGTGCGGAAGTTTATCTACCTTGTACTCAGTACGCATTAAAGCGACTCGATCAAGGCAAAGAAGAGGTTTACTGTCCCAATAATGAATTCTGCGAACAGAAAAAACGCCTGCTTTACACATTGGCCAATGCGGGCGACGCCAACGCGCGCTACCGGTTGAGCAAATTTGAGGGTGAAGACCGCATGTTCTGGGTACGGCGTGCTGCGCGCTTGAATCACCCACAAGCCAGCCATGAATTGGCCGAGTTGGTGTTGAAAAATGAAGTTCCCTTGCAACCGGAAGACCCTGCCGTGCTGGCCTTACTCAACACAGCTGCACAACAGGGCTTGCAGGAATCCATGCATTTGCTGGGCAGTCTGCTGTACGAAGGGACCCGATTTCCTGTCAACAAGCCCCTGGGGTTACAATGGTTAAACCTTGCGGCGCAACGGGGCCACGAACCCTCGATTGAACTCTTGGCACAACTTCAAGAGCCCGCCGACAACATTCCTGCTATCGACAAGGTAGAATCCGCGCAACCCACGGAGAGCACACCATGAGCCGACTTTTCTTTTCCTCGCAAACATTAAACACCACACAAGTACACACAGCGCTGGACGCACTGAACTTGCCCACACTTGGCGTAGAAGCGCTGAATCAACAAGCCTGCATCGAAATTCCAGAAGCCTACACACTGCCAAAGACCGCAATTACTGATACGCTGCGACCATTGGGCCGCGTACATCAATTTGATTTCGCAATTCTGGAAGCCGAATTTCAAGCCAATGAGTTCAAGCTGTTGGCCATGGACATGGACAGCACCCTGATCACCATTGAATGCATTGATGAAATTGCCGACTTTGCGGGCAAGAAAAAAGAAGTGTCAGAAATTACCGAGGCCGCCATGCGCGGTGAAATCAAAGATTTTTCTGAAAGCCTGAACCGCCGCGTGGCCTTGCTCAAAGGGGTACCGGAAAGCTGCCTGCAATCCGTGTTTGAAGAACGCCTGCGCTTGTCTCCAGGCGCAGAAGAATTGATCGCCTACGCCAAAGCCCACAAGTGGAAAACATTGTTGGTCAGTGGGGGCTTTACCTTTTTCACGGACAAAATGAAGGAAGTATTGGGGCTTGATTACACCCGCTCCAATACACTTGAAATTGTAGACGGGCACCTGACTGGCCGTGTGCTGGGCACCATTGTGGATGCGGAAGTAAAACGCGAAACCGTGTTGGAAACCTGCACACTGCTGGGCTGCGAGCCTTCACGCGCCATTGTGGTGGGCGATGGATCGAACGATTTGAAAATGATGGAAATTTCTGGTGCCAGCGTGGCCTTTCATGCCAAGCCAGTGGTGCAGGAGAAAACAGACTTTTGCATCAACCATGGCGGGTTGGACACAATATGCAAGTGGTTTGAAGCGAATATTTAAACCCAAATACAGAATGGGGCGCAGGCAAATAAGTTGCAGGCGCCCCACCAACAGATAATTACATCCGCTCAAAAATCGCAGCAATACCCTGACCGCCACCAATGCACATGGTCACCAGTGCATAACGCCCCTGAATACGCTGCAATTCATACAGCGCCTTCACGGTAATGATTGCGCCTGTTGCGCCAATGGGGTGTCCAATTGAAATACCTGAACCGTTGGGGTTCACCTTGGCTGGGTCCATGCCCAATTCCTTGGTGACCGCACAAGCCTGCGCCGCAAACGCTTCATTGGCTTCAACCACGTCCATGTCTTCAATTTTCAAGCCCGCTTTGGCCAGGGCTTTTTTGGTTGCTGACACTGGGCCAATACCCATAATGGTTGGCTCAACACCGGTGTTAGCGTAAGCCACCAAACGGGCCATAGGCTTTTTGCCCGCTTTTTCAGCCGCGCTGCGTTCCATCAACAGCACAGCGCCTGCACCGTCGTTCAAACCGGAAGCATTGCCAGCAGTTACAGTGCCATCTTTCTGGAACACTGCACGCAGTTTGGCCATGCCTTCTACCGTGGCGTCACCGCGAACATGCTCATCGGTGTCAAACATCACCGGGCCTTTCTTGCTCTTGATTTCAATCGGCAAAATCTGCTCTTTGAAATAACCATTGGCAATCGCATTGGCTGCACGCTTGTGGCTTTCAACTGCCAAAGCGTCCTGGTCTTCACGGCTTACATTGAATTCCTTGGCCACGTTTTCCGCAGTTACACCCATGTGAATCACATGGAAGGGGTCATGCAAGGCACCCACCATCATGTCGATGCCTTTCATGTCGCCCATGCGTGCACCCCAACGGGCGGCGGGCAAAATGTAGGGGGCTTTGCTCATGCTTTCAGCACCACCACCAATGGCCACATCCGCGTCGCCCAGCATAATGCTTTGCGCTGCAGTCACAATCGCTTGCAGGCCAGAGCCACACAAGCGGTTCAGGGTAAGGGCTGGCGTAGACTTGTCCAGACCACCCTCGATGGCGGCCACGCGCGACAGGTACATGTCGCGCGGCTCGGAATTCACCACATGCCCAAACACCACATGGCCCACCTGGTCAGCGCTTACACCGGCGCGCGCAACCACTTCCTTCACCACCATGGCGCCCAACTGCGTCGGGGAAAAGTCTTTCAAACTTCCACCAAAGTCACCCACTGCGGTGCGTACACCGGCCACTACAACCACTTCACGTGTCATTGTTCTATCTCCTTGTTATTAAACGACTCATTTAAACAATCCGGCCCCAAAGGTCGTGTTCATCACAGTCATCGATCAGCACATTAATAAAGTCGCCCGGCTTGGGTTGCCGCGCCTTGTCTTCTGGCATGGGTATAAACACATTGCCATCAATTTCAGGGGCATCGGCTTTGCTGCGCGCCACAATGCCCTCTTCGTCGGTTTCATCGACCAACACTTGCATCACCTTGCCCAACTTGGCCTCGTTGCGGCTCAGCGAAATCTTCTCCTGCAATTCCATCAAACGCGCACGGCGCTCTTCTTTCACTTCTTCAGGCACGGGGTTGTCCAAAGCGTTTGCCACCGCGCCATCGACAGGCGAGTAGGCAAACACGCCCACACGGTCCAGTTGTGCCTCTTCGATGAAATCAAGCAAGTGCTTGAACTCATCCTCGGTTTCACCAGGGAAACCTGTAATGAAGGTGCTGCGCAAGGTGATGTCGGGGCAGGTGTTACGCCAGGCGCGAATGCGCTCGATGTTGCGCTCTCCACTGGCTGGGCGCTTCATGCGCTTCAATACATCAGGATGTGAATGCTGGAATGGAATGTCCAGGTAAGGCAAAATTTTGCCTTCTGCCATCAATGGCACCACGCGGTCCACGTGGGGGTATGGGTACACGTAGTGCATGCGCACCCAAATGCCCAACTCGCCCAACTCTTCGGCCAGTTGCTGAAACTGTGTTTTTACGGGGCGACCATTCACAAAGTCGGTGCGATATTTCAAATCAACACCGTAGGCCGATGTGTCTTGGCTCACCACCAGCAATTCCTTCACACCCGCTTTTTTCAGGCTTTCCGCTTCACGAATTACTTCACCGATTGGGCGGGACACCAAATCGCCTCGCATGCTTGGGATGATGCAGAAGGTACAACGGTGATTACAGCCCTCTGAAATTTTCAGGTAGGCGTAGTGCTTTGGGGTTAGCTTCACGCCATGGTCGGGTACTAAATCAATGAAGGGGTCGTGTGGTTTGGGCAGGTGAATGTGCACTGCCTGCATCACTTCCTCTGTGGCATGTGGGCCAGTCACCGCCAATACCTTGGGGTGCAGTTTGGTAATCATGTCCTTGCCTTCGTTGCCGTTTTTGGCGCCCAGGCAACCAGTCACAATCACCTTGCCATTGGCATGCATGGCTTCACCAATTGCATCCAGGCTTTCTTGTACGGCGCTGTCAATAAACCCGCAGGTGTTGACAACAATCAGGTCCGCTCCTTCATAGGAGGCGGACACATTGTACCCCTCTACTTTAAGCTGGGTCAGAATTCGCTCGGAATCCACAAGGGCCTTTGGGCAACCCAAAGAAACAAAGCCCACACTCGGTGGGCGCTTGGCAGAGAAGGTGTCGTCTTGCATTTTTTCGTTTATTTTTTCGTAGGGTCCGGCTTGGCTTTGGTGGCACCGGGCATACCAGGCATACCTGGCATTCCGCTCATGCCAGGAAACTCGCCCGGGTTGGGAAATCCAAAGTTTGTGAACATGCTGCGGGTTTGGTTTTGAAACTGATCCTGCATTTGCACAAACATGTTTTTGCTTTGTTCAATGTAATTGCTCATCATGCTTTGAATGACGGGCGTTTGAACGCTCATGAACTGCGACCACAACTCCGGATTGGCAAACTGGCTGCCATCTGCAACGTTCTTGCCTTGATCCTGAAAACTGTTCTGAATGTCCATGAACGCCTGCAGGTTCTTCTCAAGGAATGTGCCCATGATGCCCTGCATCGCATTGCCATAGAACCGAATGATTTGCGAAAGCATGGGTGAAGTGAAAATAGGCACGCCCGCGGTTTCTTCTTCCAGAATGATCTGGAGCAGAATACTTCGGGTTAAATCTTCGCCACTTTTCGCATCCACGACTTGAAAGCCTTCGTTTTCCAGCACCAATAGCTTCACATCGCCCAAGGTGATGTAACTGCTGGTTTGAGTGTCGTACAAGCGTCGGTTCGGATATTTCTTGATCAGTCGTGTTGCTTCAGCCATGCCTCTCATCTCTTTCTTGTGGTGTTATACGCCGCCGCACCTGCGTGGGTGGGCGGTCTGGATGCCAGTGCCCTGGTGTTGCAGGTTGCCAAACAACCCAACACAAACAAGCACTTACAAAAAACAAAGCACTGCACGCTTTTTCAACGTGCAGTGCAACATCATACCGCCTTTTTGACACTTGGTTGCCGAAAATGCACCAAGCATTAACCCATGTGCAGGCCGCCGTTCAGCGAGAAGTCAGCACCTGTCGAGAAACCGGAGTCCTCAGAGGCCAGCCACGCACAAATGGACGCGATTTCTTCAGGCGTGCCCAAACGCTTGACTGGAATGGTGTTCACGATTTTTTCAAGCACGTCGGGACGAATAGCGCGAACCATGTCGGTGCCAATATAACCTGGCGACACGGTGTTCACAGTGACCCCTTTGGAGGCGACTTCCTGCGCCAGTGCCATGGTAAAACCACGCAAGCCGGCCTTGGCTGTGGAATAGTTGGTTTGACCAAACTGCCCCTTCTGCCCGTTCACCGAAGAAATATTGATGATGCGGCCAAAGCCCTGCTCAACCATGCCACCAATTACCTGCTTGGTCACGTTGAACAGCGAATTCAAGTTGGTGTCGATCACAGCAGACCAATCGTCGCGGCTCATTTTCACAAAGGTGCCATCGCGTGTAATACCGGCGTTGTTCACCAAAATCGACACAGTACCGTGTTCGGCGCGAACCTTTTCAAACGCTGTGACAGTGCTGTCCCAATCGGCCACATTGCCTTCACTGGCATACACCTCATATCCCGCGCTGCGCATTTCGCCCAACCATTTTTCCTTTCGCGGTGAATTGGGGCCACAACCGGCAATCACGCGGTAACCCTGCTCACACAGTTTCTTGCAAATGGCCGTTCCAATGCCACCCATACCACCTGTTACGTACGCTACTTTTGGTTCACTCATGATTCACATCCCTTCTTTATTTGTATTAATTTAAATTTTGCGCTTTATCGTGATACGGCCAATGCCACACCCATGCCACCACCGATACACAAAGAGGCCAGGCCTTTCTTGGCATCACGCTTGTTCATTTCATGGATCAAGCTAACCAGCACACGGCAACCCGAGGCACCAATCGGGTGGCCCAAGGCAATCGCGCCACCGTTTACGTTGATTTTCGAGGTGTCCCAGCCCATTTCCTTGTTCACTGCACAGGCCTGTGCAGCAAAGGCTTCGTTGATCTCCATCAGGTCCAGGTCAGCTGCTGTCCAGCCTGCTCTTTCCAGACACTTCTTTGAGGCAGGAACAGGACCCATCCCCATGATTGTGGGGTCAAGGCCAGCACTGGCATAGGCCTGTATTTTGGCCAACACGGGCAAACCCAGTTCTTTGGCTTTCGCAGCACTCATCAGCATCACAGCAGCCGCACCGTCGTTCAAACCAGAGGCATTGGCTGCAGTCACACTGCCGTCTTTCTTGAATGCCGGTTTCAAGGCTGTCATGTTGTCCAAGGTGGCGCCTAAGCGCGGAAACTCGTCGGTGTCAAACACCAAAGGGTCACCTTTGCGCTGCGGAATGCTCAGCGGAAAAATTTCATCCTTAAAACGTCCCGCTTTAATGGCAGCTTCGGCCTTGTTCTGGCTTTTCACAGCGAACTCATCTTGCTCGGCACGGTTAATACTGTACTTTTCAGCCACGTTCTCGGCCGTAATACCCATGTGGTACTGGTTGTACACGTCCCACAGGCCATCCACAATCATGCTGTCGACCAGCTTGGCGTCACCCATTCGGAAGCCATCGCGGCTGCCCATCATCACATGGGGCGCAGCGCTCATGTTTTCCTGTCCGCCAGCAATTACAATTTCAGCATCACCACAGGCAATCGCCTGTGCACCCAACATCACAGCCTTCAAGCCAGAACCACACACCTTATTAATCGTGAGCGCAGGCACACCCACTGGCAAACCAGCCTTGATCACCGCTTGGCGCGCGGGGTTTTGCCCCGAACCCGCTGTGAGTACCTGACCCAAAATCACTTCGGAAATTTGCTCGCCCTTAACGCCGGTTTTTTCAAGCAAACCCTTGATGACGTGCGCACCCAATTCAGGCGCAGAAATTTTGGCAAGTGATCCACCAAACTTGCCCAGTGCGGTTCGGCCCGCGGCAACAATTACCACTTCAGTCATGTCAACTCTCCTTACAGGTTTTTATACGGCCCGCTGTTTCACGTATCGTCCAGGTGCAGGCTCAATCGGTTTGTATTTCGCATTACCGGGCTTGGCAGGCGCTTTTACTTCGCCACCTTTCATGGGCTCAAGCCACTGCGCCCAATCATTCCACCAGCTGCCTGGTACTTCTTTCGCTTTCTTGAACCACTGCTCAGGTGTTTCTGGAATTTCGCCCTCACACACCCAGTAATTGCGCTTGTTCTTGTTTGCGGGGTTGATCACACCCGCGATGTGCCCGCTGGCACCCAACACGAAACGAGATTCGCCACTGACCAAATGACTAGTTTGAAATGCGCTGGTCCACGGCACAATGTGGTCTTCCCGAGTTGCCAAAATGTAAACAGGCACATCGATCAAACCCAAATCAACCGGCATGCCACACACCTGGGCCTTCCCGGGTTGGCACACCTTGTTTTCAAGGTAGGTGTTGCGCAGGTACCAGGCAAACATGGGACCGGGCAAATTGGTGCTGTCACTGTTCCAGTACAACAAATCGAACACGGGTGGTTTTTCACCTTTCAGGTAATTGTTCACCACATAGTTCCAGATCAAATCATTCGGACGCAGGGAGGAAAATGCGCTCGACAAATCTTTACCGGGCATCACGCCACCCTTGCCAATACTTTCCTCGCGCGCTTTGACCTGTTCTTCATCGACAAACACGCCAAGTGCACCTGTGTCAGTGAAATCGAGCAATGTGGTCAAAAAAGTGACACTGTTCACACTGTCATCACCACGATTGGCCAAGGTTGACAGTGCTGTTGCCAGAAGCGTGCCACCCACACAAAACCCCAGCACATTCAGCTTGGGCTGCTTTGAAATGGCCTTGACCACATCAATTGCTTTGATCACGCCATCCTCAACGTAGCCGTCCCAAGTAAAATGACCATCGGCTTCGGTCGGGTTTTTCCAGGATACCAAAAACAAGGTATGGCCTTGCCCAACCACAAAATTCACCAGTGAGTTGCTTGGCTGAAGATCGAGGATGTAATACTTGTTGATACACGGAGGCACAAACAGCATGGGCTGTTTGCCTACTTTTTCGGTGGTGGGCTTGTATTGCAAAAGCTGAAAGTATTCGCATTCAAACACCACATCACCCGGGGTGGTGGCCACATTCACGCCCACTTCAAACGCACTTTCGTCGGTTTGGGAAATGCGGCCCTTCTGCATGTCTGCCATCAGGTTTTGAATAGCCTGCGTCAGGCTTTCACCTTTGGTTTCCAGCAGCTTTTTTTGCGCTTCGGGATTGGTCACGAAAAAATTGGATGGGCTGAGCGCGTCGACAAATTGCTCAACTGCGTACTCCACCTTTCTTTTCTCCGGGCTGCTGTCGGGCACCAACTCAACAATTCGTTTGGTGAACCGCGCATTCAATGAGTACATGGCCGCAGTGAACTCGTACACACCGTGGTCATGCCAATCGGCTGAAGCAAAACGCTTATCGCCTTGAATCCAGCTGTCCAATGGAACGGGCTGAGTTGCCTTGGAATCGGTATTGGGTAGATTGGAAAAAGCTGAAGCCATCAACGCCGACAACTCGGCAGCGTATTCAGTTTGAATTTGCCCAAGAGAATGAACTGGAATTTGACTAAGCGCCGCTTGACAAGCTCCCATGATGGAATTCATGAAAGGCTGAATAGCGCCCATGGCTGCATTCTGCAAAGGTACAGCAGCCTGCAAACCAGGCAACGGACCCAATTGACCAAAAGCACCCATGGCTTGTTGAAACTGCGCCTGCATTTGCTGCTGCATTTGTTCTGCAACAGGCAATAGCTGACCAAAGACTTCGTTGAAGTCTGGTATTTTTTTGTTCACCTTCCTCTCCTTTGTGGGGGCCGTATGCTCCCTTGGCTCGTCGGCCTTTGCGATATTGTGCACCGCAACATTTTGACTTGTCAAATAATTGTATGCCTCTGACCCTTACTGTTTGCTGATGAGGCTGATTTCATGCACCATCTCCAGTGTATTCGCTTCACCCTTGAGTTCACAAAGATGTACATCGTTATTATTGGCTGGATGTATGTGGTCACCCTGATGGCGGCCACTGAAACAAACTTCGTGGCTGGAATTGTCACATTCCTTTTTTACGGGGCTCTACCCTGTGCCGTGCTGGCATATTTGATGGGGACAAAGTCGAGACGACTCAAACGCCGTGCTCAGGAAGAAGCCGAATTAGCGTTGCAAAACGCCCGGACTGAACACCCTGCTGTTGCCCCCGTCGATGAGAAAACCAACGCGGATCAGTAAAGGTGTCGTAGCCACCGCCTTCAATATTGGCGTCACCCAATTCGCGCAGTGCGAGTCGCGCCAGTGCATACAGATCGGCCATGTATTTTTCAGGCTTGTCAGTCAAGGCAGCGCAAGGCTTGAAGCAATCAACTGAACTCGCATTCTGCTCGGCAAAGGCCTGAAATACTTCAGCCCCGACTTCAAACGAGTCTGGGCCAATTGCTGGGCCCATCCAGGCCTTGATTTGAGTGAGGGGAACCTTGCAGGCCTGGCTCAATGCACTTGCACTGGCTTGTAAAACACCCGCGTGAAGGCCACGCCAGCCTGCATGGGCTGCAGCAACCCCCAAGGCCTTGCCAGATTTGCTCAATGCCACAAAAACAACGGGCAAGCAGTCTGCAGTCATAATGGCCAAGGTAACATCGCTGCTGACACTTACGGAGGCATCAGCCCCCGGCGGTGCTGTGCGGGACGAATGGGCATCGCTGGCTAGATTCGCATTGAATACCTGGCAACCATGCACCTGATTCAACCACACAACCGGGGCCCCCATTTCCTGCTCGGTTGAACTCCGACGGTCTCGCACATCAGCCAAACAGTCCCCAACGTGGGCACCCAAATTGAATCCATAGGAATCGACGTGAAACTGTGGATGATCAAACCCTGACTCCGTGACCAACACCTTGACGCCCAACCAATCCGGACCGAGCCCGGAGACAGGAATTCGCTTATTCAATTTCTTCAAGGTCATCGTCGTCATCAAAACGCACCAGTACCGAAGCCTTGTGTTGATGGGCCTCCGCCAACACAGCGTCTTCTACATCATCGCTGTGGAAATCAATTCCAGCCATTTCCCCCAGTAAACGCAAGTCCTCTGGTGCTTTGGCCACATACTCTGGCCATTCGTGATTACCAAGGCTTTCGTCCCAATCTTCAGCGGCCTCATCGGAGCCCTGCACGTGGAAATGAGCTGGATCAGGGAAACTTAGGTGGGTGGCATGCAAGGCTTGACGCTCGAACTTTTCCCCATTGGGTAGTTCAATCGAAGAAAGCCGCAAGGCGGAGTGGCTGCCCGCGCCCTTTATTTTGTAGACCGGATCGGCCACCAAAGCAAAACCAGCATGCTGGGCGTGTACACGAATTTGATGGGTACGCCCGGTTTCCAGACGGCATACCATTAGTGTCACCGGCACTTCAAGCAGTTCACCAAAAGCCACGGGCGTGAAGTGGGTTACAGCAGGCTTGCCATGATCCACTACAGCCATACGCAAACGGTTGCGCGGATCGCGACCCAAAGGGTTATTGACTATCAAGGGGCTGGAAATTCGTCCCCACACCATGGCCAAATACACCCGCTTCACAATGCGAGCTTGCAACATTTGGACCAGTTTGACCTGGGTTTCCTGGGTGCGCGCCACGACCATCAAACCGGTGGTATCTGCATCCAGGCGATGAACGATGCCGGCACGCGGCACATGAATCAATTCCGGGTCAAGGTGATAGAGACCATTCATCAAAGTACCTGTCCAGTGCCCCGGTGCGGGATGAACCACCAAACCGGCCTGCTTATTGACCACCGTGTATTCGTTGGTACGGGCCACAATGTCCAGGTTCATGTCTTCGGGAATCAAAGCCTGCATGTGGGCCAATACCCCAGGACTTAACTCAATACGGTCCATACCCTGCACTTTTTGGTTGCCTTTGGCAGCGGCCACGCCATTGACCAGCACTCTTTCCTCTTTCAACCAGCCCTGTAGTCGGGAACGCGAGTACTGCGGGAACAACTCGGCGATCACTTTGTCCAAGCGGGAGCCTCCCAGTTCCATGGGCACCCTGGCTTGCAAAGGTTGATCGGGTAGTGCGTTTTCCGCATCGGCTTGAATTTGGGACGTCATAAATTAGAATCGAATCTTTCAATTGAGTATGCCGCCGGTAGGCGGCACGGGCTTTGCCCGATATAATAGAAAACCATTGATGATCAAACAGGGACACTTCGGGTTTCGAAATCATATGAACAAAACCACACTGGCCCCGCGTACCACTTGGCTGCGCTCATTATCGCAGTTATTCCTGATCCCCGCGTTGATTTTCGCGCTGGCCGCATGCGGCTCCGCAAAACAATTTGATGAAACCGAGGGCTGGAGCCCTGCCCGCCTTTACGAAGAAGCCAAGGCTGAAATCGACGTTGGCAATTACGAACGCGGTATCGAATTACTTGAAAAGCTGGAAGCACGCTACCCTTACGGGCGGTTTGCGCAACAGGCTCAAATTGACACGGCCTTTGCGTACTACAAGGCTGGTGACAATGCGCAGGCTTTGGCCGCAACCGATCGCTTCATCAAGCTGTACCCGAACCACCAAAATCTCGACTACGTGTATTACTTGCGCGGTTTGATCAGCTTTAACGAAGACAAGGGCATTTTTTCATTGTTGTCTGGCGAAGATCAAAGTGCGCGAGACCCTAAAGGTACCCGCGCCGCATTTGATGCCTTCAAAGAAGTGGTAAGCCGTTTTCCTGACAGCAAGTACTATGAAGACAGCAAGTCTCGCTTGCAATACCTGGTGAATGCGCTTGCGCAAAATGAATTGCATGTAGCCCGTTACTATTACAAGCGTGGCGCTTACCTGGCTGCAGTCAACCGGGCACAAGAGGTGGTTCGTCGATTTGAACAAACTCCGTCTATTGAAGAAGCGCTCTTTATCAGCCTGCGCAGCTACGAAAAACTGAATATGACTGCCCTCGCAGCTGACACCAAACGTGTGATCAACCTGAACTTTAAAGACAGCCCCTATTGGAATATGGACCTTCCGGAAAAGGAAAAAGCAGAAGCCAAATGGTGGCAGGTCTGGAAAGAGTAATACACCAGTAGGGCAACAAAAAAGGATCCTTAATGGATCCTTTTTTGTTTTTAGCAGTTATTTTTGGCGTTTATCGCGCATGAATTCGATTGCCACCTTCAATTCTCGCGTGCGCTTGAATGGTGGCAAGCTTCGCCACAGAAGCTTGCCATAACCCTTTTCAACCAAGCGGCGGTCGCCGATCAGCAACACACCCCAATCGGTTTCATCGCGTATGAGACGGCCTGCTCCCTGCTTCAAGGCAATTGCCGCATCGGGCAGCGACAAATCCTGAAATGCATTGCCACCGCGGTTTTTAATCAATTCGCTTTTGGCTTGAAAAACAGGATCATCCGGTGGCGCAAACGGCAGTTTGTCAATTATCACCAAACGCAACCCATCACCACGAATATCCACGCCTTCCCAAAAACTGGCTGCACCCACCAAAACCGGATTGTTCAGCACTCTGAACTGATCCAGCAACTCCGCCCTGGAAGCCTCCCCCTGCACCAAAAGACTCCAATCCAGTTCGTCTTTTTCGATGCGCTCACGCAAGTACTCACCCACCTGCTTCACGGCACGGTGACTGGTACACAAGAAAAAAACACCACCTTCACTGGCGTGTAGCAAGGGCCACACCGCATCACACAATTTTTTACTGAATTGCGGCTCGTTCGGGAAAGGCAAATTGTCGGGCACACACAGCAGCGCTTGCGATTCATAATCGAACGGGCTTGGCAACAACAACTGTTGACATTCATCCAGCCCCACTTGCAAGGTGAAATGCTGCAAACTTTCCTTGATGCTCAAAGTAGCGCTGGTGAACACCCATGCCTTGGGCTGTTCTGCGTACAACTTGGCAAACGCATTTGATACGTCCAAAGGCGAATCACAGAACTGCACCACATGGGTTGAAACACTCACCCAGCGCACCGACTGCTCATCAGCCTGCGCTGTTGCAGGCGAAAACCAGTCTTGCCAACGCAGGCACAACTCACTGGCGCGCCCCATTAGCTTCACCCAGGATTCATTCCTCACTGACAAGGGACTGATCATTTCAATCAAGCCTTCCAGGCGATTTTCAAAGTCGGCACAGACCGCTGCGACACCATTCAACGCCAAAAACTGGGCATGCGTAAAACGCGCAGAATCAATCTCAGTGCCCACTATTCGACGAATTTCCTTCAGGGCCAGTTCCATGGGGCGAAGCACGGAATCCCAATCGCCGGCGTCTGCGCTAGAAGTTCGCCCCTCGATCAGTACGTCGCGCAAAAACTCCTGACACTGGGCAGTCGATATCGCTTGTCCAAGCAGGCTTGTTGCAATGTCTGGCAACTGGTGTGCTTCGTCAAATACAATCACGTCGCATGCAGGAAGCAGCTCTGCGATCCCCTCTTCTTTCAATGCAAGATCGGCCAAAAACAAATGGTGATTCACAACCACCACTTCAGCATCGAGCGCATCGCGACGGGCTTTGTTGACAAAGCATTCTGAGGCGTTGGGGCATTCGCCACCCAGGCAATTGTCTTTGTTGGAGGTTACCCAGCTCCAGACGGCTGAATCTTCAGGTACTCCTGCACAATCAGCCCGGTCTCCCGTGTGGGTGCGTCCCGCAAATATTTTTACCTTTTGAAGATGATCCACCTCACGAGGCGACGGCAAGCGCGCCTCTTTGAGTGCGCGCTCGAGATGGAAATGGCACACGTAGTTTTGGCGACCTTTCAGCAAAGCCACGTTGACAGGCACACCCAAGGCCTCGCGAACAAGCGGCAGGTCTTTGTTGAAAAGCTGATCCTGCAAAGTTTTGGTGGCTGTGGACAACAACACCCTTCGCCCTGAGAGCAAGGCGGGCACCACGTAGGCAAAGGTTTTCCCCGTACCGGTACCCGCTTCGACCACCAAAGCACTTTGAGTTTCAATCGCGTTGCCAACCGCCTGTGCCATTTCAATTTGCGATTCGCGTGCGCTGAACCCCGGCAGTCGGCGGGCCAAAGCACCACCAGGGGCAAAAGCCTCATTCAAGGGTTCAGAGAAATCAAACATGCAGGGTACAGGTAAATTTGGGCGTGAATGTTAAGCGGGAATGTCGGGTTCAAGCTGAATTTGCAACAGCGTAATGGAGTCTTTAATTTGAAGCTTGCGCTTTTTCAGCCTTCGAACCTGCAACTGATCAAAACCAGCCTGTGCAGTCAACATTGCAATGATTTGATCGAGGTCGCGGTGTTCGACCTGCAATTCTACGATTCGTCGCTTGATCGATTCGATGTCTTCTGTGTGGACCATGGGCATTCAGGTTGAACCAGCTCGGTATTGTTAACATTGTAGCCCCAAGTGAGCAATGGCTGGAAACAATCTACCCGAAGTGGATCACCCGTTCTGCGATCCGTTTTAGTTTGGTGTTCTGGCTCGCCGATTCGCATACTCGTCCAAGCGAATCATATCTTCCGCCTTGCCTTGAACTTCCAGATGTGCGCGGCGAATTTGTGCGCCTTGCAAACGCACATCATCCAGGCAACTGGATACAAAAAACTTGTTGTAACAAGCCCGTGACTGCTCGTTCAACTCGTACTCCAAAAACTCAAGCTGCCTTTCGCGCTCAGCAACATAGGCACGCGCCTGTTCAAGCGTATTGGGCGCCTGCGGCTTGCTGGCCTGAAGCTGAACCGTGCTACAGGCAGTCAGCACCAAGGCAAAAGCTGGCAAAACGAGGGTGAACAGGCCTTGCACCCTTACCCCGATCGACTTCCGAAGCTGTGGCACAATGCCCTGCTTACTTTGAAAACTCATAGATCAGAATCCATGTCGCTTGTTCAAAATCGAATTATCGCCCAGTTGGCTCAAGAATTGGGTGCCGCACAATCACAAATCAAGGCAGCCGTCGATTTGTTGGACGAAGGTGCCACAGTGCCCTTCATCGCCCGTTACCGAAAAGAGGCCACAGGTGGGTTGGACGATGCGGTGCTTCGTGACCTTCAAGAGCGCCTGGTGTATTTGCGCGAACTGGAAGACAGGCGTAGCAGTATTCTTGAATCGATTGAAAGCCAGGGCAAATTGACCCCTGAACTGAAAGCAGCAATTGAAAAGGCGGAGAACAAACAAACGCTTGAAGACCTCTACCTGCCCTACAAACCCAAACGCCGCACACGGGCACAAATAGCGCGTGAGGCAGGCCTGCAGCCACTGGCGGATGAAATTTTCCAGAATAAACAAGCCGTGCCTGAATTATTGGCTGCGGCTTACCTGAACACAGAACATCAAATCAACGACACCAAAGCAGCACTGGATGGTGCCCGCGACATTTTGGCCGAACAGTTTTCAGAAAACGCTGCCTTGCTGGCACTTCTAAGAAATCGTTTGAAAGCCGAGGGTGCCATTCGAGCTGCGGTGGTGCCAGAAAAAGCCAGCGAAGCAATCAAGTTCCAAGACTACTTTGAACATCAGGAACCCCTGAGCAGCACAGCTTCGCACCGCATGTTGGCCATGCTTCGTGGCCGCGAACAAGGGTTTCTGACATTGAAGGTAGACCTGCCCGAAGTTTGGGAGGCTGAGAACCCCCGTGCACCCCATCCTTTTGAATCGGAAATTGCTCGCCTGCATGGCATTGAACGCGATGAAAGCCCGCGCGGTAAATTCCTGAGTGAAACATGCCGCTGGACATGGAAAATCAAACTGGCCAGCACCCTGGAAAGTGAGGTGATTGGTACGCTGCGCGATGCAGCACAGGCTGATGCAATAACCGTGTTTGGTAAAAACCTGAAAGACTTGTTGTTGTCAGCCCCCGCAGGGGGAAAAGCCACCATGGGTCTGGACCCTGGTATTCGCACTGGAGTAAAAGTGGCCGTAATTGACAGCACAGGCCAGGTGGTTGAGCACGCCACCATCTACCCACATGAGCCTCGCCGACAGTGGAATGAATCCATTGCCCTGCTGGCTGCGCTTTGCATGAAGCACAATGTCGAGTTGATCGCGATTGGTAACGGCACAGCCAGCCGGGAAACGGATCAATTGGCGGCCGACCTGCTCGCTCAACACAAAGAACTGAAAGCCACACGGGTAATGGTCAGCGAGGCAGGTGCCTCGGTGTATTCTGCCAGCGCGTTGGCATCGGCTGAACTACCGGATCTTGATGTAAGCATTCGCGGTGCAGTGTCCATTGCACGCCGCCTTCAAGATCCTTTGGCTGAACTGGTTAAAATCGATCCGAAATCAATCGGTGTTGGCCAATATCAGCACGATGTGGATCAACGTCAACTCAGCGGGCGGCTGGATGCGGTGGTTGAAGATTGCGTGAACGCAGTGGGTGTCGAAGTGAATACTGCATCGGAACAACTGCTGTCTCGCGTATCAGGGCTAAACGCTTCAGTGGCCAAAGCATTGGTTTCATTCAGAAACAGCAACGGCAAATTCAAAAGCCGTGAAGACTTGCGCAAAGTGCCCCGGCTTGGCGACAAAACATTTGAGCAAGCCGCAGGTTTCCTGCGAATTCATGGTGCAGATAATCCCCTCGATGCTTCCTCTGTGCATCCCGAGGCCTACATGGTGGTCGAAAAAATGGCAGCCAAAGTCAAAAAACCCGTGGGTAGCTTGGTGGGCAATCGGGACGTGCTGAAGGAATTGAAACCGACTGAATTTGTCGATGAACGTTTTGGTCTACCCACCGTTCAGGATATTTTGGTAGAACTTGAAAAGCCTGGCCGTGACCCACGCCCTAGCTTCAAGACCGCAAAGTTTGATGACAAAGTCCACACCATGGCTGACTTGAAACCTGGCATGACACTAGAGGGCGTGGTCACCAACGTGGCAAACTTTGGTGCCTTTGTCGACATTGGCGTGCATCAGGATGGGTTGGTACATGTTTCTGCCTTGTCCAACACGTTTGTGAAAGACCCGCATGCTGTGGTGAAGACCGGTCAAATTGTGAAGGTGAAAGTACTTGAAGTCGACATTCCGCGCAAACGGATTTCATTGACTATGAAAATGGGCGATGATGTGCCAAAAGCTGCACCGGGACAAAATGCTGGACGACAGGTTCAAGCCAACCGTGCAGGCGATCCCCGTGGTGACAGGCGCGGTGGAAACTCCGGTTCAAATTCACAACAAGGCGCAGGTTTTGCCAACAATGCATTTGCTGCCGCATTTGCAAAGGCAAAGAGTAACAAGTAAAACTCAAAAGCAGGGTGAACGCTGTTTAAAGTTTTACAGCGTTTCGCTTGGGCGAATCCAGATATTCTTTGGACTGCATCTCAACAATGCGGCTCACCGTGCGGAAGAACTCGTGCGCCATGGCACCTTCGGTGTACAGTTCTTCCGGTTCCACAGCAGCCGACATAATCAGCTTGACTTTGTGATCGTAGAGCACATCAATCAGCCAGGTGAACCTGCGTGCCTCTGAGGCCATACCAGCACCCATTTTTGGCACGCCGCTGAGAATCACAGTTTGAAACTGGCTGGCAATTTCAAGGTAATCGTTTTGCGAGCGCGGACCGCCACACAAGGTGGGGAAATCAAACCACACCACAGAACCCGCACGACGTACCGCTTTGATCACGCGAGACTCAATTTGCAACTCGGCAGGCTCATCGGCCACCTCGGCCAAACGCTTGAAATCTTCGCCTAACTGTTTGTCAGCGCCTTCGTCCAGCGGCATCAAATAAGTGTTCAGTTGCTCCAGGGTACGGCGGCGGTAATCAACACCAACATCCACATTGATCACATCCAGTTGCTTGTTCAGCAAGGCGATGGCTGGCAATAAACGATCACGGTGCAAACCATCCGGGTACAAGTCATCTGGCTTGTAATTCGAGGTCATCAGGAAAGTAACGCCGTTGGCAAACAGGCCATCGAGCAGGCGATACAGAATCATGGCATCGGCAATGTCCGACACATGAAACTCATCAAAACAAATCAAACGGTATCGTTTGGCAATTCGCGCTGCCACCTCGTCCAGCGGGTCCTGCACTCCCTTGAGATCATCAAGTTCAGCATGCACACCCCGCATGAACTCATGAAAATGCAAACGTACCTTGCGGTGTACTGTTACCGAGTTGTAAAAGCAATCCATCAAAAAACTTTTTCCGCGACCCACACCACCCCACAGGTACAAGCCCTTGGGCACAGCTGGTCGGTTCAGGAATTTTTTAATCACGCTGCTGCGTGCTTTCTTGTATTCAACAAACTCATCATAAAAAAGCTGCATACGGTCCACAGCCTTTTGCTGTGCAGCATCCGACTGATAGCCACGTTCGGCCAACGTTTGTTTGTAGTATTCCTGAACGTTCACGATGATGAATTTGAATCAATAGAATTAAAAACGGCCGATGAAGCAATTCACCAGCCGTTTCGGATCGACAATGAACAGGATGTTAACCGTTCAGTTGACGCTTGTCGCAAGCCAACGCGGCTTCTTTAACCACTTCAGACAAACTGGGGTGCGCATGGCAAATGCGACCAATGTCCTCAGAAGAAGCCTTGAACTCCATGGCCATTACAGCTTCCGCAATCAAATCAGACGCATGGCTGTTGATGATGTGCACACCAAGGACTTCATCGGTGGTGGCATCGGCCAACACTTTCACAAAACCTTGGGAATCACCTTGCCCCAGTGCACGGCCATTGGCCATGAACGGGAACTGACCTGCCTTGTATTTGCGACCTTCCTGCTTTAACTGCTGCTCGGTTTTTCCAACCCAGGCCACTTCAGGCGACGTGTAAATAACCCACGGAATGGTGTCGTAGTTGCAATGACCAGCCTGACCAGCCATGATTTCAGCAACCATCACACCTTCTTCCTCGGCTTTGTGCGCCAGCATGGCACCGCGAATCACGTCGCCAACCGCGTAAATACCAGCCACCAAAGTTTGGCAGTGGGCATCCACGTCGATTTGGCCGCGTTCATTGGTTTTCAAGCCAACCGCTTCCAGATTCAAGCCATCGGTGTTCGGAACACGTCCTACAGACACAATCAGTTTGTCACAGTCCAGCTTCTGGGCTGCGCCATCGGCATCGGTGTAAGCCACAGTAACGCCTTTCTTGCTGGCTTTCACTTCACCAATTTTCACGCCCATGTTCATCTTCAAACCTTGCTTGGTGAAGATCTTCTGCATTTCCTTGGCCACGCCTTCATCGGCCGCCGCCAGGAAATTGGGCATTGCTTCAAGCACGGTTACATCCGCACCCAAACGGCGCCAAACTGAACCCAACTCGAGACCGATAACACCCGCGCCAATCACACCCAATTTCTTGGGAACAGCACCAAATTTCAGGGCACCTTCGTTGTCGCAAATCATTTCGTTATCAACAGTGATACCTGGCAAGTGGCGTGCCTTGGAACCTGTCGCAACGATAACCTGTTTGGCTGTTACTTTTTCTTCACCAGCCGCGCTTTTCACGGTCAGCTCGAAACCACCATCGACCTTGCCAGAAAAACTGGCCCAACCCTTAATGGGCGTGACCTTGTTCTTCTTGAACAGGTATTGGATGCCGCCTGTCATTTTGGCAACGATGTCATCTTTGCGCTTGATCATCTTGGCCACATCCATTTTTGCGCCAGTCACGGTGATGCCGTGGTCTTCCGCATGGTGGGCAATCTTCTCGAACTCTTCCGAAGAGGCCAGCAAGGCCTTGGACGGAATACAGCCCACATTCAGGCAGGTACCGCCCAAGCGTGGCTCACCCTTGGGATCGTCGTAAGCATTGCCCTCGATACAGGCTACTTTCATCCCCAACTGACCTGCACGGATCGCAGCAATGTAACCGCCAGGACCCGCACCAATCACTACTACATCGTATTGTGTGCTCATGAATATCCCCTTTACAGTTCCAGCAGCAAGCGTGCTGGGTCTTCCAGGGCTTCCTTCATTGCAACCAAGCCAAGTACAGCTTCGCGACCATCAATAATCCGGTGGTCGTAGCTCATCGCGAGGTAGTTCATGGGACGAATCACAATTTCGCCATTCTCAACCACAGCACGCTCTTTCGTGGCGTGAATGCCCAAAATTGCAGACTGAGGTGGGTTGATGATTGGAGTCGACAACATGGAACCGAACACGCCACCGTTGGAAATCGAGAATGTACCGCCAGTGAGGTCGTCCAGACTCAGCTTGCCGTCTTTGGCTTTCTGGCCAAACTCGGCAATCTTCATTTCGATGTCCGCAATACTCATTTGATCCGCGTTGCGAATGATGGGCACAACCAGACCACGTGGAGAACCCACCGCAATGCCGATGTCGAAGTAGCCGTGGTACACAATGTCATTGCCATCAACAGAGGCGTTCAGTACAGGGTACTTTTTCAAGGCCGCAACTGCAGCTTTGACGAAGAAGCCCATGAAGCCCAGCTTGGCACCATGTTCCTTTTCGAACTTGTCTTTGTACTTGTTACGCAAGTCCATCACCGGCTTCATGTTCACTTCGTTGAACGTGGTCAGAATGGCATTGGTTTGTTGAGACTGCACCAGACGTTCCGCAACGCGAGCGCGCAAACGGCTCATGGGAACGCGCTGCTCTGGGCGACCTTCAATCAGCGTGGAAGGATCCAGAGGAGCCTTCACCTCAGGCAACAAGCTGACCGGCTTGGCGGCAGCGGGGGCTGCTGCTGGCTTTGCTGCGGGAGCAGGCGCTGCAGCCGGTGCACTCAAGGTACCAATTACATCACCTTTGGTGATGCGGCCATCTTTTCCAGAGCCTGCGACCTGAGCAGGGCTTAGGTTGTTTTCAGCCATCATCTTGGCTGCTGCCGGCATAGCGACTGAGCCATCTACACTGGCTGAAGGGGTTGAAGCTGATGCTGCAGGGGCTGGGGTTGGCTCAGATGCAGCTGGAGCAGATGGCGCGGCAGGTGCACTGGCGGAAGCACTTGCTTCGGTGTCAATTTTTGCTAAAACCTGACCAGCGACAACGGTTGCCCCGTCTTCACACAAAATTTCTACGATCACGCCAGCCGACGGTGCGGGCACTTCAAGCACCACTTTGTCAGTCTCTACATCGATCAGGTTTTCATCACGCTTTACAGCGTCACCGGGTTTTTTGTACCAATTCAACAGCGTTGCTTCGGCGACAGATTCGGACAGTTGTGGTACGACCACTTCTACGATTGCCATGGAATATTTTCCTTTTGAATTCTTTGTTCAAGTGCGGGCGACCACCATGGCCAGCCCGCGTCCTGTATTTATTTCGTAACCACGAAACCCTTGAGCTTGCCAAATGCCGCATCGATCAGCGATTTTTGCTGTTCGTTGTGCTTGGCGTAATAGCCCACGGCCGGAGAAGCTGAAGCCGGACGCCCCGCATAACCCAGACGCTGACCCTCGGACAGATTTTCCAGTACGTTGTGCTGGATCTGGAACCAGGGGCCCTGGTTTTGCGGTTCATCCTGACACCAAACCACATCAGTCACATTCGGGTACTTGCGCAATTCAGCGCTGAGCGACTTGTGCGGGAATGGATAAAGCTGCTCGATTCGTGCAATCGCAACGTCTTTGATGTTGCGTTCGCGACGAGCCGCGATCAGGTCGTAATAGACGCGACCAGAACAGAGAACCACGCGTTTGACCTTGCTGGCATCCAGGTCACCCTGATCACCAATCACGGTCTGGAAGTGGCCTTTGGACAGGTCTTGCAAAGAAGACGTGGCTTCCTTGTGACGCAACAAAGACTTCGGCGTCATGATGATCAAAGGCTTGCGGAACAAGCGGATCATTTGACGACGTAACAGGTGGAAAATTTGAGCCGGCGTGGTGGGCTGGCATACCTGCATGTTGTTTTCGGCGCAAAGTTGCAAATAACGCTCAATGCGCGCGGAGGAATGCTCTGGACCCTGACCTTCGTAGCCGTGAGGCAGCATCATGACCAGGCCAGAAGCCCGCCCCCACTTCACTTCGCCGGAAGAAATGAACTGGTCGATCACCACTTGGGCACCGTTGGCAAAATCGCCAAACTGGGCTTCCCAGATGACCAATGTATTTGGTTCCGCAGTGGAATAACCATATTCAAAACCCAGAACTGCCTCTTCCGACAAAACCGAATCGATCACAGTAAATGGTGCCTGTCCCTCAGAGATATTCTCCAGGGGAACATAAGTGCCCTCGTTCCATTTTTCACGGCCCTGATGATGCAAAACAGCGTGGCGGTGAGTAAAGGTACCTCGTCCGCAATCCTGACCGGTCATGCGAACAGCATAGCCTGAAGATACAAGCGAGGCATACGCTAGGTGTTCACCCATGCCCCAGTCGAGCAGGGTTTCACCCTGACCCATGGCAGCACGATCAGCAATTACCTTTTGTACCAAGGGGTGAACCTTGAAGTTCTCGGGCACGGTGGTGATGCGCTCTGACAAACGCTTGATCTCAGAGATAGGCACGGAAGTATCCGCTGCGTCGGTCCACTTTTTATTCAAGTAAGGAGACCAATCCACCGCAAACTTGCTCTTGTAGTTGGTCAGTACTGGGTCTGCACGGTTGTGCTTGCCCTCGTCCATCGCTGCCCGGAAATCAGCCACCAGTTTTTCAGGACCGTCTTCTTTCAACAAACCTTGCATGACCAGACGTTCAGCATACAGGGCACGTGTACCAGGATGCTGACCAATTTTCTTGTACATCAATGGCTGAGTAACGGCGGGAGTGTCTTGCTCGTTGTGGCCCAGTTTACGGAAACAGACAATGTCGATGACCACGTCTTGCTGGAATTCCATGCGGAAATCAAGCGCCAACTGGGTCACAAAAATGACTGCTTCAGGATCGTCACCATTCACGTGGAATACCGGCGCCTCAATCATTTTGACCACATCTGAACAGTACAACGTGGAACGACTGTCTCGAGGATCGGACGTGGTGAAACCGATTTGGTTGTTGATCACGATGTGAACCGTACCGCCTGTACCGTAGCCACGAGTGTGCACCAGGTTCAGCGTTTCCATGACCACACCTTGACCCGCAAACGCCGCATCGCCGTGTACCAACACTGGCAATACCTGCTTACCTTCCTTGTCGCCACGGCGTTCCTGGCGCGCCTTGACAGACCCTTCTACTACCGGGTTAACGATCTCAAGGTGCGAGGGGTTGAAGGCCAAGGACAAGTGCATGGGGCCACCGGGGGTGGTGACATCAGATGAAAAGCCTTGGTGATACTTCACGTCACCCGCTGGCAGGTCATCGGCGTGTTTACCCTCAAATTCTTCGAACAACTGGCTTGGGCTTTTGCCTAAAATATTCACCAACACATTCAGGCGACCGCGGTGGGCCATACCGATGATGGTTTCTTGCACACCATTCGCGCCACCACGCTGAATCACGTGATCAAGCGAGGCGATAAAGGACTCACCACCCTCCAGCGAGAAACGCTTTTGACCCACATAGCGGGTGTGCAAATAGCGCTCAAGGCCTTCCGCTGCGGTAAGGCGCTCAAGAATGTGTAATTTTTCTTCAGCCGACAGCTGGGCAGTACCCAAGCTGGTTTCCATACGTTCTTGCAACCAGCGCTTTTGAGCGGGGTCGCTGATGTGCATGTATTCAATACCGATCGAACGGCAATAGGTGTCGCGCAAAGCCTTCACGATGTCGCGAAGGGTCATTTGATCTTGACCAAAATAAGTATTGGTTGCCGAGAACATGATGTCCATGTCCGCCTCGGTCAGACCGTAGAAGGCAGGATCCAGCTCTGGAATGTTCGGGCGCTCCTGACGTTTGAGCGGATCAAGATCTGCAAAACGTGATCCCAGGAAGCGGTATGCTGCCACGATGGACTGCACATGCACCTGTTTTTTGGCGACTTCCAAGTCGGCAGACTGGATCTGCGGCTGCAAGAAGCCTTTTTTGGCACGTTGGGCAAAAGATTGAACCACAGGCGCATGGGCCACGTCTTTCTCGTTCACGTCGCCGTGAGCGGAAGGCACCATTTGCATTTGGTCAAAGTAGGCGCGCCATTTGTCTGGCACGGATCCTGGGTTGTCCAGGTAGGCCTCGTACATTTCTTCGACATAGGGCGCATTGCCCCCGAACAAATACGAGTTTTGTTGAAATGATCGCATCATTTGCGCTTCACCTTTTTCCGAGTTTCTCGTTTCAAAGATGTGGGGTTCGGACTCGACCTTGGCTATTGCCATCGGACCGAATCCCTACACACGTGGGTTAAACCGCACTCCCCGTCTGGTTTGTGGAGCCCCTGCCCCTAACCAGATAGCAAAAAGCAGCCAAAAAGGACTGCTTTAAGAGTTAAGTCCAAAGGATAGCAGATTAGAGAAAGGGCACTAAAGCCCTAACGAGGATGAATGTGAAAAATGTGGTGAAAATGAAAAAAGCCACCCGGAGGTGGCTTTTTTCATTTCAACTGAGCTACCAATCAACGCTGGTCGATTGGCTTCACGTTGCGGTGCGCTGCACCATTGAACAACTGACGAGGACGACCGATCTTGTACTCGGGGTCTGCGATCATTTCGTTCAACTGGGCGATCCAGCCCACGGTACGGGCCAGCGCGAAGATGGCTGTAAACAAAGGCACAGGGATACCGATCGCCTTTTGAACGATGCCGGAATAGAAGTCCACGTTCGGGTAAAGCTTGCGCTTTACAAAGTACTCGTCTTCCAGAGCGATTTTTTCCAGGGCCATGGCGATCTTGAACAATGGGTCATCATGCAAGCCCAGCTCATTCAATACTTCGTGGCAAGTTTCACGCATCAGCTTGGCGCGTGGATCGTAGTTTTTATAAACACGGTGACCAAAGCCCATCAAGCGAACGCCTGAATCCTTGTCTTTTACCTTGGCAATGAAATCGCCAATTTTCTCGACGCCACCGTTGGCCTGAATTTCAGTCAACATGTTCAAGCAGGCTTCGTTCGCACCACCATGCGACGGGCCCCATAGACAGGCCACACCTGCCGCAATTGCTGCAAACGGGTTGGTGCCTGAAGAGGCACACAAGCGTACGGTAGAGGTAGATGCATTCTGCTCGTGATCGGCATGCAAAATAAAGATACGATCCATGGCGCGTACCAGCACATCGTTGACTTGGTACTCTTCACAAGGATTGCCGAACATCATGCGCATGAAGTTGGCCGTGTAGCTCAGTTCATTCTTTGGGTAAATGTTTGGTGCGCCAATGCCGTATTTGTAGGCCATGGCCACCAGGGTTGGCATTTTGGCAATCAAGCGGATCGCAGAAATATCGCGCTGGTTTTTGTCCAGCAAATTCATGGAATCTGGGTAGAAAGCAGACATGCCGCCCACCAAACCGGTCATCACAGCCATAGGGTGTGCGTCACGACGGAAACCACGCAGAAAGAAATTCATCTGCTCGTTCACCATGGTGTGTTTGGTCACCAGGTCGTCAAAAGTCTGCTTTTCAGATACGTTGGGCAGTTCGCCGTTAAGCAGCAGGTAGCACACGTCCATGAAGTCGCAGTTTTGAGCCAATTGCTCAATGGGGTAGCCGCGGTACAGCAGCTCGCCCTTGTCGCCGTCGATGTAAGTAATGGATGAATTGCAAGAGGCTGTGGACAAAAAGCCTGGATCGTAGGTGAATTTACCGGTGGATCCGTACAGCTTTCGGATGTCGATCACATCGGGACCAATGGTACCTTTGTGAATGGGAAATTCTACCGAAGGGGTGCCGTCAGTAAACGACAGCGTGGCCTTGTGTTCTGTGCTCATCGGATTTCCTTCTAATGGGATTGAAATTAAAGTTCTCGCATCATCTGGATTACCTTGCGCACATCAGGTGTATCCAGATCCCCTTCCGGCTCTTTTCGGCCAAGGAATAGGTCAAGCAGGACGTTGTCAACCTCTTCAAACAGCACAGTCAATGCCTGCACGTCATCGTTGGTCAATTCCATTTCATGCTTGTCGAAAAATCGTTCGATAATCAGGTCGTTTTCCAATAGGCCTCGCCTGGCGCGCCAGCGTAAACGGGCACGTTGAGTTGGATCCGCCTGATGACTCTGATTAGACATAAACTACAACAAAAAAAACGGGGTTTTGCAGTGCACAACCCCGATTTGAATAAAAAAATCCGAACAAGGGTTCTAGACGGCGCGACGCACCATCAATTCCTTGATCTTGCCAATGGCCTTGGTAGGATTCAAGCCTTTCGGACACACGTCCACACAATTCATGATGGTGTGGCAGCGGAACAAACGGTAAGGATCTTCCAGGTTATCCAAACGCTCGCCCGTGCTTTGATCGCGGCTGTCAGCAATGAAACGATAGGCTTGCAACAAACCTGCCGGGCCCACGAACTTGTCGGGGTTCCACCAGAATGATGGACAGCTGGTTGAACAGCAGGCGCACAAAATGCACTCATACAGACCATCCAGCTCTTCACGCTCTTCGGGTGACTGTAAACGCTCCTTTTCTGGGGGAGGCGTTTCATTCACCAAGTAAGGCTTGATCGAGTGGTACTGCTTGAAAAACTGAGTCATATCCACGATCAAGTCGCGTACCACTGGCAGACCGGGCAAGGGCTTCAATACGATAGGCTGCTTCAGGTCGCGCAGGTTGGTAATACAAGCCAAACCGTTCTTGCCGTTGATGTTCATGGCGTCAGAACCACACACACCTTCACGACATGAACGACGGTAGGCGATTGACTCGTCCACGTCGCTCTTGATGCGCATCAGCGCGTCAAGCAACATTTTGTCGGTTGGCTCCAGCTCAACTTCCAGCTTTTGCATTTTTGGCGCTTCGCCGGTGTCCGGGTCGTAGCGATAAATTTCAAAACGTACGATTCTCTTTTCGCTCATTTTCTGTACCTCTTAACCTTGATTAGAACGTCCGCTTTTTAGGCTGGAAGGTTTCAACTGTCAGTGGCTTCAGGTTCACTGGCTTGTAGTCGAGGCGGTTGCCCTCGGAATACCACAGACTGTGACGCATCCACTTGTCATCATCACGCTCAGGGAAGTCGCGGTGCGCGTGCGCGCCACGGCTTTCTTCACGCGCTGCCGCAGACACCATGGTGGCCTTCGCAGTTTCCTGCAGGTTGGCCAGCTCCAAGGCTTCTACCAAAGCGGTGTTGAACACTTTGGACTTGTCTTTCAGGTGAATGTGCTCGGCTTGCTTGGCCAGATCATTGATCTTGGTCACGCCAGCTTCCATCAATTCCGTGGTGCGGAACACGCCACAGTGGTACTGCATACCCTTGCGGATTGCATCGGCCACAACACGGGTGTTTTCGCCGCTGGTGGATGTCATCAGTTTGTCAACACGAGCCAAAGTGAGGTCTGTGCCATCGGCAGGCAGTTCCTTGTGGCTACGGGCCTTCAAATTGCTGTTCACAATGTGATTACCGGCTGCACGACCGAACACGATCAAGTCGAGCAAGGAGTTGGTGCCCAAGCGGTTCGCGCCATGCACAGACACGCAAGCGCATTCACCAATGGCGTACATGCCATTGACGATTTCACTGGCACCGCCCGGTACTTTGGGCGCCACAACCTGGCCATACACGTTGGTCGGAATTCCGCCCATTTGGTAGTGAATGGTTGGAACCACGGGAATCGGTTCTTTGATCGGATCTACGTTGGCGAACTTGATCGCGATTTCACGAATCGAGGGCAAACGCTTCATGATGGTGTCAGCGCCCAAGTGGTCGAGCTTCAACAATACGTAGTCTTTGTTGGGGCCGCAACCGCGACCTTCCTTGATTTCCTGGTCCATGGAACGTGACACGAAGTCGCGTGGAGCCAGGTCTTTCAAGGTTGGTGCATAGCGTTCCATGAAACGCTCGCCTTCGCTGTTCAGCAGAATGCCGCCTTCACCGCGAACACCTTCAGTGACCAATACACCAGCACCGGCCACGCCCGTGGGGTGGAACTGCCAGAATTCCATGTCTTCAAGCGGAATGCCTGCGCGGGCTGCCATGCCCATGCCATCGCCGGTGTTAATGAAGGCGTTGGTGGAGGCGTCCCAAATACGGCCCGCACCACCAGTGGCGAACACTGTGGTTTTGGCTTCCAGCACCATCATTTCGCCGGTTTCCATTTCCAGGGCAGTTACACCAACCACGTCGCCATCGGCATCGCGAATAATGTCTAGCGCCATCCATTCCACGAAGAACTGCGTGCGAGCACGCACGTTGCGCTGGTACAGGGTGTGCAACAGGGCATGACCTGTGCGGTCGGCTGCCGCGCAAGCGCGCTGAACAGGCTTTTCACCGAAGTTGGCTGTGTGGCCACCGAACGGGCGCTGATAAATGGTGCCATCGGGGTTGCGGTCAAAAGGCATGCCGAAGTGTTCAAGTTCGTAAACAACTTTGGGCGCTTCACGGCACATGAATTCGATTGCATCCTGGTCGCCCAGGTAATCAGAACCCTTTACCGTGTCAAACATGTGCCAGTACCAGCTGTCGTCGGACATGTTGCCCAGCGATGCGCCAATACCGCCCTGCGCGGCCACTGTATGTGAGCGTGTTGGAAACACTTTGGACAGTACGGCTACATTCAGACCAGCCTCTGCCAACTGGAGCGAACAGCGCATACCTGCGCCACCCGCACCTACGATCACCGCGTCGAATTTGCGACGAGGAAGGGAAGTTTTAACTGCAGTCACTTTTAGACCCTCCAGAGAATGTCAGCAGCGTAGCCGGCCGCACCAAGCAACCACAACGCTGTAAAAACTTGCAAACCAAGACGAATACCAGTGGGCTTAACGTAGTCCATCCAGATGTCGCGAATACCAATGTAGGCGTGATAGCACAGTGACAAAATAGCCAGCAATGCGAGGATTTTGCCCAATGGGAAAGACAACACGGTGAAGTTGAAGAAACCGACCCATTTTGCATAATCGAGATCTGGGGTGAACAGCACGGCCAGGAAAAGACCGATTGTGTACACCGACATGATGACAGCGGTGATGCGTTGCGCCACCCATTCTTTCAGGCCGTAATGTGCGCCAACGACCAGGCGCTTGGAACCAATGTTGTTACCCATGATTAAAACACTCCAAACAGTTTCAGGCCGAACAAGGCGGTCAGGCTCAAACTGACAGCAAACACGATACCGGCACTTTTGCTGGCTGCATACTTCTCGGTACCCACGTGCATGTCGAGCACCAAGTAGCGAATGCCGGCTGCGAAGTGATGCAAGTAAGACCAGATCAGACCCAACAATACAATTTTGACCAGCGGACTGCTGACCAGCGATTGCATTTCAAGGAAAGTGAGTTCGGAAGTAATGCTTTTGTCGAAAAGCGGCAGGAGAATGACCGGAAGCGCCAAGAACAGCACGGCGCCACTGACGCGGTGCAAAATGGACAACTTGCCGGCCAAGGGGAGCCTGTATTTCAGAATTTGTGTGACATGAATATTCCGGTAAACCGGACGTTTCTTCGCAACAGTGTTTGACATGCTCGTGTTCTTATAAAAGTGATTGGAAAACGGGCCAAAACCCTAAGCCTTTCGGCTTGAATCCTTTAAAAAAAACCAATATCGGACAACGATATATTTTGAACCAAATCAGCTTGGGCTAAAAGCGAGATATTTTTGATTTTGTGTGCCAAGTGGTTCAAATGCATTCTTTTGCCCGCAAAAGACTTGTATCAATTCAATACAATTCATTCCTGTATGAGAATTTGTCGGTCAAGTACCAACCACGACGTAGCTCCACTGGTTTGTCAGCATACGTCATTGAAAGCCGCTCGACCAGCAGCAAGGGGGTGCCTACCCCGACCTGCAGAATGTCTGCATGCTCCTGCTGTGCGCTAACCGCCTTGATGTGCTCGTTGGCCCGCAACATGCGCACATTGAAGCTGCTTTCAAGGAAACCATACAGTGTGGAATTCCACTGCTGAAGGCGCTCAAGCGTGAGCCCCTTGTACTGGGAGGCAGGCAACCAGATTTCATCAAAAATACGCGGTACGCCGTCAAAGCGCATGACGCGCTTGACCACAAACACGGAGTCGCTGGGTTTAATGTCGAGCAACTTGGCGATCTGGGAACTGGCGCGAACCCGCTCAACCGACAAATAGGTGGATTTGGGCTTTACGCCAGGCTCTTCGTCGGCGGCAAGACGCAGGAACCGATATTCTGACTTGGCCTCGTTGTGCGTGGCAACAAAAGTACCCCGCCCCTGCTTGCGATCGACCAGGTTTTCTGCGGCCAATTCGTCGATGGCCTTGCGCACGGTGCCCTGGCTTACGCCATAGCGGGTGGCCAGCTCGGTTTCGGACGGAATAAGCTCACCCGGCTTCCATTCGCCGTCTTGAAGGCTTTTGAGCAGCAAACCTTTAATTTGCTGATAAAGCGGACTGAACGTTGGGTTAACGGGTTGCAAATTGTGTCTCGGTGCTGATTTTTCGGATTATTGTGTATCTTATATCTTATAGAGGACTTTTAGAAGTTAATCCCCTCTAAACCATCAAGTTAGTCAACAAGGTGTCAGCGTTTGGCGCTAAACTATGGCCTTCGATTTTTAATCCTTTGGAGTGTTTGACATGACCAAACCCGCAATGCGAGTTGCCGTTACAGGCGCTGCCGGCCAAATCGGCTACAGCTTGTTGTTCCGTATCGCCAATGGCGACATGCTGGGCAAAGACCAGCCCGTGATTCTGCAGTTGCTGGACATTACCCCCGCCCTGCCCGCAGTGAAGGGTGTGGTCATGGAACTGGAAGACTGTGCATTCCCGTTGCTGCAAGGCGTGGTGATTACCGATGACCCCGCAACCGCTTTCAAAGACGTAGACGTAGCACTGCTGGTCGGCGCACGCCCCCGCAGCAAAGGCATGGAACGCAAAGACCTGCTGGAAGCCAACGGCGCAATTTTCACCGTTCAGGGCAAAGCACTGAACGACAACGCCAAGCCAACTGTAAAGGTACTGGTTGTGGGCAACCCCGCCAACACCAATGCTTACATTGCACAGCAGTCAGCTCCAGATCTGGACCCGAACTGCTTCACCTCTATGCTGCGTTTGGACCACAACCGTGCCCTGAGCCAGGTTGCTGCAAAAACTGGCAAGCCGGTTGCGTCTATCGAAAAGCTGGCCGTGTGGGGCAATCACTCACCCACCATGTACGCTGACTACCGTTTCGCCACTATCGACGGCGCTTCAGTCAAAGACATGATCAACGATCAGGAATGGAACGCCAATACCTTCTTGCCAACCGTGGGCAAGCGTGGTGCAGCCATTATTGAAGCGCGTGGCTTGTCCTCTGCCGCTTCGGCTGCCAATGCTGCCATCGACCACGTACGCGACTGGGTACTGGGCACCAACGGCAAGTGGGTAACCATGGGTATTCCTTCTGATGGCTCTTATGGCATTCCCGAGGGCACGCAGTTTGGCTTCCCGGTAACCTGTGCCAATGGCAAGTTTGAAATCGTGAAGGGCCTGGAAATTGATGCATTCAGCCAAGAGCGCATCAACATTACCCTGAACGAACTGATGGAAGAGCGCGAAGGCGTGAAGCACTTGCTGGGCAAGTAATTTACGAGCATTTCGTGATAAAAAGGGCCAGCAGAGATGCTGGCTTTTTTTATTTGCATTTGAAATAACACTGCGAAGGAATACCGCGTGAAGAAGCACAATCTGGATTTGGCGACGATTTCGACTATTTTGTACAGCGAAGACCATGCACAGGTGAACCTGCCGGTGTGTGACCACTACACAGGTCGCCCGAAATACTTTGAGAAAGCTTTGCAGATTCGTGCGGAGATTGGCGCCTGTTTCGACATTACGCTGGATTTGGAAGACGGTGCCGTGGTGGGCCAGGTGACTGAAATTGCGACTTGGGCCGCCCATAGCCTTGTTGATTTTTCTGCTCGATACGGCAGCGAAACCCGAAGACCCGGTGTTCGGCTTCACCCTGTGCAAGACCCTGCGTTCGAACAGGAACTGCCAATTGTGCTGAAGAAAGGTATACCCACACCAGCCTATTTGATGTTACCCAAGCCTGAAAATTTCGATGATGTAAAACAGGCAATTGGCCGTATCCGTGAACAATGTGCCAAGGCAGGTGTTGAGCCTCCACCCTTGCACGTACTAATTGAAACCCATGGCGCTTTGGCCGCCGTACACAGTATTGCGGGACTTGAGGAAGTAGAGTCACTCTCGTTTGGCATCATGGATTTTATTTCAAGCCATCGAAGTGCCATTCCAAAAACGGCACTCAACTCGCCGGGGCAGTTTGAAAACCCGTTGGTCCGCCGGGCAAAACTTGAAATTTCTGCGGCGTGCCACCGTTTTGGCAAAGTACCCTCTCACAATGTCACCCGCAACATCCGCCAACCAGAGATGGCGGCTGAAGATGCAACACGCGCGAAAAGAGACTTTGGCTTTACACGGATGTGGAGCATTCACCCGGATCAAATTGTGCACATCGTATCGGCGATGTTGCCCACCGATTCTGAAGTCGATGAAGCTGTTCAGGTTTTGACTGAAGCGCAAAAGGCAGACTGGGGACCTATACAAATCAAGGGAGAGCTGCACGACCGGGCGAGCTACAGGTACTTTTTTGAAGTGCTGAATGCGAGATCGAACCGCGGCGGCTAGAAACTCGACCCAGGCTGCTTCAGAAATTCCAGTTCTTCGCGGGTAGAGTCACGATTCAGAATTTTGTTTCGGTGCGGGTAACGCCCAAACCTGTCGATAATTTCCTTGTGTCGAAGCTCGAAGTTGTAGTTGTTCTCGGGGGCCCATTCCCGATACAAATGCTCGGCTTGAACGTGAATGACTCTAGACTCGCTGTGCATGTAAGGCAAAAGCAAGAATGCCCTTTCATCGGGAGTTAAATCATTTAACACGCCCTTGGCCACTGCCTCTTGTGCCAAAACCAAAGCCATTGCGTCTTGTGCAAACGCCAATGGAGTGTTGCGGTAAACATTGCGAGAAAACTGATCCAGAACAATGATTTCGGCAAGACGGCCTTTGGCTGAAGTACGCCAGGAATAACACTCGCCCTGTGCTGCCCTCAACAGTTGTTCGCCATAACTTCGGCGAATTCGTTCGTCGAATATCGGGTCAGCGGCCCACCATGACTTCGGTTCGATGTCTTCGAACCAGAACTTCAGAATTTCTCGAGCAAGCGGATCCAGCAAATGATTCAAGCCTCGTAAGAAGTCAGTAGCACCTGTGCGGCTGCCTCGCGCAGCGGGATGAGCGCCTGATAGGCTTCTGACTGAAACCAGCCATGGGCCGCACCAAGCGTTGGGAAACGTATCACGACAATATCGGTGTGGGGATTTTGAAGCGCCAAGTTAGATGCTTTCACTCCACGAAAAACCAGTTCAGCATTCCAGGCAACAAGAGTACCGGGCACCTCGTCCCGGTACTGCTGCCACTTGAGTGAATCGATGATATTGATTTGGCCAACTACATACGCACTCATTTGAGCCAGCCTGCTTAGCAGTTGCCTTTTTTGGCTTGGCCAGGAGGGCAATGACCGCCGCCACCATGGCCACCTGGATCAACCACCACGGAACCTGCTGGGGTGTACACTGCACAACTGCTCAAAGCGAGCATCAATGCCATCATGGAAAACAATGTTTTCATGTTTCATACTTCCTGAATAAAAGAAATTGATCGAATCTTGATATTCCGTATAACGAGTACAACGCACTTAAGTTGACTGCTTCTCGCTAGTATGCGTTAACCACAGCAAGAAGTGCGAAAACAAGCACTCAATTCTTACACCACAGAATCAGGACAACACTTGAAAAGAACGCCGATTACCCAAATGCTCTATCAACAAAAGCCTTTTCGGTTGCTGGCTTCGACACTACTGGCCTTGATTGTGTTGGCCGTGGGCATACTTGAATTAATGGGATGGCCATTTTTGGCCAAACCAGCCGAACAATGGCTGAGCAAGGCACTGGAACGAAACATTCAATTGACAAAACAAGACGAGGCTACAACACAGTTTAAACTCCGGTTAATTGGCGGCATTCGATTGAACTTGAATCATTTTGAAGTGGCCTCACCCGCGTGGAGCCAGTCACCTTTCATGGTTCGAGCAGAAAATGTGTCTCTCGCACTGCGCTACAGCGACCTGATCAAGTGGGCCAACGCGCCAGAATCTGCTCTACGCATCAAATCGCTAACCGCCGCCTTGCTGGACGGCAATTTTGAGCGACTTAAAGACGGGCGAACTTCCTGGCAATTTACCAAAAACGAGTCTGACAAAGCCTCTGCACCTGCCCCAGAGTTTGGTTTGCTGGCCATCCAAAGAGGCCGGTTGATATACCGCGATGAACCGCTCGATCTTGATCTGGATGCCTCTGTCAGTTTGCAAGAAGGAGACGTTGGCGCCGATACGCTCAAGGTCGCTGCGCTGGGCTTGTACCAAGGCAAAAAGCTGGATGTCCAGTTGAAATCAATCGGCGTGTTGCCTTGGGTGGCCAAGCAAGGTGACCCAATCCCGGTGGAGTTGAACGTGTCTTTGGGCAAAGCCCGATTGGACTTTAAGGGTAAGGCGGCCGATGCGTTTGGCATGCAACAGCTTTCCGGGCAGTTTGCGGTGAGTGGTTCATCACTGGCGGCCGCAGGCGAGGCACTTGGAGTCACTTTGCCAAACACGCCAGCCTTTCGCACAGAAGGCAACTTGGTACGAAATGCAAACAACTGGCAAGTCAAGATTGACAGCGCAACCATCGGCAACAGTCGTTTGAACGGGAGTTTTGTGTATGACGGCGGCAAAAAGCAGCCCCTGCTAACTGGCGAACTCAAAGGGCCGTCACTGGTGTTGGCTGACTTGGGGCCCACTGTTGGGGCACCCGCTGAAAAACAGGATTTGGCAGCCACGAGCAAAGGCAGGGTGTTGCCGGACAAACCCTTTGATCTTCCTTCCCTGAGAGCAATGGATGCCGATGTGAAAATTGATATTGATAATCTGGATTTGGGCAGCGAGATACTGAAACCACTTCGGCCCTTGCAAGCACACTTGGCCGTGACGCAGGGTGTTCTGAGAATTTCAGACATTCAGGCAAAAACAGCACAAGGCGAACTTGCAGGTTCGGTGCAACTGGATGGCCGCGAAGATGTTGCTATCTGGGAGGCAGACTTGAACTGGGCCAATGTGCAACTAGAGCAATGGCTGAATATGCCAAGGGCTGGAAATGAGCCGCCTTATGTCACTGGCACCATGAACGGTGCCGCCAAACTGAAGGGGCAAGGCCGCTCGACTGCAGAAATACTGGGAAGCTTGGCTGGCAATGTGAGAACACAGGTGCGCGATGGCACCATGTCGCACCTGATCGTTGAAGCCGCTGGCCTGGATGCAGCCGAGGCACTCGGGGTGTGGTTTCGGGGGGACAACGTGCTGCAAATGACCTGTGCGTTTGCCGACCTGGATGCAAACAATGGTGTACTGCAACCCAAGGTGTTTGTGATTGATACACAAGACTCTGCAATGTGGGTGAATGGCAGCATTTCAATGAAGACAGAAACCCTGAATTTGAGGGTTGTTGTGACACCGAAGGATTTCAGCCCTGTCAGCTTGCGCACGCCTTTGCTAATTACTGGCACCATGGGCTCGCCCGATGTGTCTCTTGAAAAAGGCCCGCTGGCGGGTAAGGTAGCAGGTGCAGTGCTGCTATCGTTACTGAACCCGTTTGCGGCGTTGATTCCTTTTTTGGATACCGGAACCCCGGACTCTGCCGAGAATACCAATAAAACCGGTTGCTACGATTTGGCAGCGCGCAGCAAGGCCCAGCGAGAAAAAAATTGACCAAAACACTTCACCCCAACAATGCCCACAAAAACGGGTACGATTTCGACGCTTTGGTGCTGACTTACCCTGCCCTGAAAAAATATTTAAAACCCAACAACCATGGTCGGGACTCCATCGATTTTGCCTCGCCCGCTGCGGTGAAGGCGCTCAATTGTGCACTGTTGAAACACCACTACGGTATTGCAGGATGGACCGTGCCTGAGGGCTACCTTTGCCCACCCATTCCTGGCCGTGTGGATTACATTCATTACACAGCGGATTTACTCGCAAGCAGCGGGATCAAGGCCAGCGATGCCAGGCAAGTGAAGATGCTGGACATTGGCACAGGCGCGAATGGAATTTATTCCCTGCTGGCGGCAAAGGTGTATGGCTGGCACTGCAGTGGCAGTGAAATTGACCCCGTTGGGTTGAAGAACCTTTCTTCAATATTGGACAACAACAGCGATTTGAAGCATTTGATCGACTTGCGATTGCAGCGCGACAAGCGAAAAATATTTGAAGGTGTGATCAAACCGGGAGAGAAATTTGACCTCAGCGTGTGCAATCCGCCGTTTCATGCTTCACAAAAAGAGGCCGTGAAAAGTAATCAGCGCAAGGTCAACAGCCTGGCTTTTAATCGTGGAGAAAAACCTGGCTCAAAAGCGCCAGCAGGCTTGAACTTTGGCGGGCAGAAAAATGAGTTGTGGTGCGAAGGCGGGGAAATTGGTTTTCTGCAAACCATGATCAATGAAAGTGCGCAGTTCGGCAAACAATGCCGGTGGTTCACCACGCTGGTGTCGAAAGCTGAAAATGTGGGACAGGCAAAGTGGCACATGCGCAATGCTGGCGCACGAGATATTCTTGAAGTTGAAATGGAACAGGGCAACAAGACCACGCGCATTGTGGCGTGGTCTTTTGCTTGAACAGGCTTTGTTGATTATCGGCGGCGACCACCTACCAACAACAGGAAGGCACCCGCAACAATTGCACCCACGCCAGCCCACATGGGCACATTCACTTCTTTTTCCTGGTCAACTGTAATTTCGAATGAACCGATTTTTGCGGCTGTGGACTCTTCGGTGTAGCTAAACCCGCCGTAGACCAACCCCAGGGTGCCGGCAACAATCAACAGAATTCCAATCAGTTTCGTGGCTTGCATGATCATTTCCTTTGATATTGTGATTATTCAACTACTAACGGATGGTGATCAAACTCGATATACAAGGTATTTGGAATTCTATGTTCAAGCCAGATAGCTATCGCTTCGCAATGATGTACACCGCATGCACAATGCCTGGAATATAGCCGAGCAAGGTCAGAACAATGTTGATCCAAAAATGCTTGCCCAGCCCTTCTTGAAGAAATACGCCCAATGGAGGCAACAAGATGGCGATCAGAATACGCACTAGGTCCATTCAATTTCCTTTTAAGTAATAAACCAGTTGAGGAGTAAGCAATCCAAATGCTATATCAACTGGCATCACTCACGGGGTAGCGACTGGAAATTGCCACACGATTCCACGCATTGATCAACACCGCCAACCACTGCACTGCCGAGATTTCCTCGCTCGACAATGCTGATTTGGCGTATTGATACACAGAGTCGGGTATTTGACCATCGGAAATTGATGTCACTGCTTCACACAACGCCAATGATGCGCGTTCTTTTGAATTGAAATATTGTGTCTCCCGCCAGGCTGGAAGCACGCTAATCCTATCCATGCTCTCGCCACTGGCCAAAGCATCACGCGTATGAAGCCGAACACAAAATGCACAACCATTGAGCTGAGAGGCGCGAAGACGAAGCAAATGTGAAAAACCCTCCTCGATACCAGAGGCAACCACATGCTCATTGACTTTCTTGTCGAACGAAATCATTGATTGATAAAGCTTTGGGGCCACTTTGCCCAAATTAACCCGATATTCCAACGACGATCTCCTTGTAGTTAACGCATTCCTATTGCGGTACTGAATCCAAGTGCTCAACGATATCAATTTTTATTCCTGCAGGGTCTTTTACTATGAAATGAATCTGCCCCCAACTTTCGTGTTTCAAAGGCATCTCGACTGTCAAATTGAGTGCCTGCGACTGCGCGTAAGCGGCAGCAGCACTGGCCACCTCAAAAGTAATGACATGGCCTTGCGTATTCATCAATGAATGCAGAAACCGGGGCTGCGAGGCATGTTCAGGCACAAGAAAACCAAGCTGAACACCGGTGGAAGGCGACACCAGGTGCAAATAAAATTCAGGTTCGAAAAAAACAGCATCGAAACCAAATATCGAGGTGTAAAAATTGCGCTGCTGATCCAGATTCGCAGTGACCATCACCGGAAACATGGCTTGAATTTCAATCATGTGCGTATTCTGGTGAATTCGTC
>NZ_DFOZ01000012.1:0-16880 GCF_002377005.1 Limnobacter sp. UBA3528
TTGCCCCTTCTGTGTGGTGGGTGTGGTGACTGACGAGCGCCAACTAAAGGTGTTGGATGCCGAAAGCAGTAGCAACCCAGTGGACATGCCCATGGAAGTTTTGCTGGGCAAGCCACCCCGCATGGAGCGCAATGACAACCGCATAGAAACGGTGAAAGCAGAAATGGATTTGACCCAAACCGAATTGGGGCAAGCCATTGAGCAAGTGTTGAAATTCCCGGCTGTGGCTTCCAAGCGCTTCCTGATTACAATTGGCGACCGCACCGTGGGTGGCTTCACGGCCCGCGATCAAATGGTGGGACCTTACCAGGTGCCCGTGGCCGACGTGGCCGTGACGATAGATGACTACACCGGATACGCTGGCCAAGCCATGGCCATGGGTGAACGTACACCGCTGGCCGTATTGAATGCACCCGCTTCAGGTCGCATGGCCATCGCTGAAAGCATTACCAACTTGTTGGCCGCACCTGTTGAAAAACTGGAGGACGTGAAGCTGAGCGCCAACTGGATGGCTGCTTGCGGCACGCCCGGCCAAGACGCCGCTTTGTTCGACACCGTGAAAGCGATTGGCATGGACCTTTGCCCGCAATTGGGCTTGGGCATTCCGGTGGGGAAGGATTCGCTTTCCATGCGCACGCGCTGGAATGAAGGCGATGTACAGAAGGAAGTGTTGTCGCCGGTTAGTTTGATTGTGACTGCATTCTCGAAAATTACAGATGTTCGTGGCACGCTAACACCAGTGTTGAACACGGCCGAGGACACCGTGCTGGTGTTGGTGGATTTGGCCCGCGGCAAAATGCGCATGGGTGCCAGCGTATTGGCACAGGTGACCAACCAGTTGGGTACCGATGTGCCTGATGTGGAGGACGCAAGCGACATTAAAAACTTTGCACAAGCGTTGAATGCCTTGCGTGAAAAAGGTTTGGTGCACGCTTATCACGATCGGTCAGATGGTGGTTTGCTGGCGGCCTTGGCGGAAATGAGTTTTGCAAGCCGATGTGGTTTGTCGATCAACCTTGATTTGATCACCATTGACCCGTATTCAGCCGATTGGGGCGACTTTAAAATTCGCCCGGAGC
This sequence comes from Limnobacter sp. UBA3528, assembly GCF_002377005.1. NCBI lineage: Bacteria > Pseudomonadati > Pseudomonadota > Betaproteobacteria > Burkholderiales > Burkholderiaceae > Limnobacter > Limnobacter sp. UBA3528. Next base: position 1,080 of record NZ_DFOZ01000012.1, read on the forward strand.
AGGTCAGCGTACAGCGCGGTGAGCTAACCCTGAAGGCCTTGTTCAACGAAGAACTGGGTGTTGTATTGCAAGTGCCTGCCGCGCAAAAAAGCGAAGCCATGCAAGTGCTGCGCGATTTCAGTTTGAGCAAGTACAGCAATATTATCGGCAAGCCCAATGATCGCGATGTGATCGAGTTTTATCGCGATGCCAAGTGTATTTACTCCGAAAGCCGCGCCAAGCTGCAAGGCATTTGGGATGACACCAGCTACCAGATTGCCAAACGCCGCGACAACCCGGTGTGTGCCGAAAGCGAACACAAAGCCGCTGCTGAATTGCCCAACGCCTTGGTGTGGCAACCCGGCTTTGACATCACGGAAAACCCGGCAGCGCCTTTCATTGCAACCGGGGCGAAACCCCGTGTGGCTGTGTTGCGTGAGCAAGGCGTAAACGGCCAACTTGAAATGGCAGGTGCATTTACCTTGGCTGGTTTTGAGGCAGTAGACGTGCACATGAGCGACCTGTTGACAGGCAAGCGCAAGCTGGCTGACTTCCAGGGCTTGGCAGCATGCGGTGGCTTCAGCTACGGCGACGTGTTGGGTGCCGGTGAAGGCTGGGCCAAAACTATTCGATACAACAGCGTGCTGGCTGACCAGTTTGCAGAATTCTTTGGCCGCAGTGATGTGTTCGGTTTGGGCGTGTGCAATGGCTGCCAAATGATGGCCACATTGGCCGATTTGATACCCGGTGCGGCGCACTGGCCCAAGTTGATGCGCAATGAAAGTGAGCAATATGAAGCGCGGTTGGTGAATGTAAAAATCAACAAGACGTCTTCGATTTTGTTGAGCGGTATGGAAGGCTCTGTGGTGCCTGTGGTGGTTGCGCACGGTGAAGGCCGGGCTGACTTTTCACGCCAGGGCAATCATGCCCAGTTGAGCGCAGAAGGTTTGGTGGCAGTGCAGTATGTGAATTCGCAAGGCGAGGCCACACAGCAGTACCCATTCAACCCCAATGGCAGCCCGGACGCACTGGCCGGTTTTACCACGCCCGATGGCCGCTTCACCATCATGATGCCGCACCCTGAGCGCGTGTTCCGGAATGTGCAAATGAGCTGGGCGCCCAAAGACGCAGGCGAGTTTTCGCCCTGGATGCGTTTGTTCTACAACGCACGCAAGGCCTTGGGTTAAATGGACAAAACACTGGCATGGCAACCCCTGGCAGTGGACCAGCAATGGCCAGCCAAGGTGTTTGATGTGCATTGCACTGACTGCCCGCGTTTGCATGCATTTCATGAACAGAATCGCCAAAAATTTCCGGCTCATTTCAATGGCCCGGTGCCACCTTTTGGTCCTGAGAATGCAGAACTACTGATTGTTGGTTTGGCGCCTGGGCTGCACGGAGCAAACCGCAGCGGGCGACCGTTCACAGGCGACTATTGCGGCGACTTGCTTTACAGCACCTTGCACAAATTCGGTTTTGCCAACAGGCCGGTTTCAATCGCTGTGGGCGATGGCATGCAACTGCTGAATGCGCGTGTCAGCAATGCAGTGAAGTGCGTACCACCGGAAAACAAGCCCACGCCGACTGAAATTAAAACCTGCAATCAGTTCATCGCGCATGAGTTCAAGGTTCACCCGCCCAAGGCTGTATTGGCCTTGGGGCTGGTGGGGCATCAGGCCGTGCTGAAAGCCATGGACCAAAAGCAAAGTGCATTCAAATTTGGACACGCCGCCCAACACGACCTTGGTGCGTTTCGTTTGTTCGACAGTTACCACGTCAGCCGATACAACACGCAAACTGGCCGGTTGACCACACCCATGTTTGAGGCTGTGCTGGAATCGATCAGCCGCTACCTGAAGGCTTAAGGGCAGGGCGATGAGCGACGAGCAAGCAACGTCTCAAACGCCTGACATGCCTTTTGACATTGCCGCGTTTTTGAAGGAATTGACGACACGACCTGGTGTGTATCGCATGATTGATGCAAACGGCACCGTGATGTATGTGGGCAAAGCCAAGAACCTGAAAAAACGGGTTTCTTCGTACTTTCAGAAAACCCACGCAAGCCCGCGCACCAGCCACATGGTGGAGCGTATTGTGCGGGTGGATGTAACACCGACCCGAACTGAAGCAGAAGCCTTGCTGCTTGAGAACAATCTGATCAAAAGCTTAAGCCCGCGCTACAACATTCTGTTTCGTGATGACAAAAGCTATCCTTACCTTCGCCTGACGAATCACAAGTACCCACGCGTGGCCTATTACCGCGGTGCGGTCGATAAAAAATCACAGTTCTTTGGTCCCTTTCCCAACGCTTGGGCTGTGAAGGAAAGCATTCAGGTTTTGCAGCGTGTATTTTTGCTGCGGACCTGTGAAGACACCGTATTTTCTCATCGCTCACGCCCGTGTTTGCAGGCGCAAATTCAGCGGTGCAGTGCGCCATGTGTGAACTGGATCAGCCCGGAAGAGTATGCGAAAGATGTAGAAGCCGCATCGCGCTTCTTGCGGGGCGACCACAAGTCGGTACTGGCCAATCTGGAAGAGAAAATGCTGGAGGCCAGCGGTTTGCTGGAGTTTGAGAAAGCAGCCATGTACCGCAACCAGCTGGGTGCACTGAGCCGGGTGTTACAAAAGCAGTCTGTTGACACCACCGGCGGTGATGACGATGCAGACATTATCGCTGTGGTTATCAAGGGCGGTGCGGTTTGCGTGAACCTGGCCATGGTGCGCGGCGGGCGGCATTTGGGTGACAAGCCCATGTTCCCCAGTGTAGCGCAGGCCAGTGAGGACATCGGGCCCGAGGTGCTGGAGGCTTTCTTGAGCCAGGCCTATGTGGACAGGCCAATTCCAAACTTGTTGATCGTGAATCAGGACCTGGACGCGCCTGAACTGCTGATGGCCTTGAGCCAGCAGGCGGGCAAGAAAATCAACCTGATTCGACAGCCGCAGAGTGAGCGCAGAAAGTGGTTGGACATGGCAGTTGACAATGCGGAAATTGCAATCGCCAGGCGAATCGCAGAGCAGGGCTCCGCCCAGTTCCGCACGCGTGCGCTGGTTGAAACCCTGGGTTTGGAAACACGGCTTGAAGAAGCCTTGCAGGCCAGTGAGGCTGATGGCTTGCTCAGCGGAACGGCCGCAGGAGCTGAGCCTGTGGCAGATTCGCCTGCTGAGGAAATTGATTTGTTGGCCACTTTGCGTGTGGAATGTTTTGACATTTCGCACACGGCTGGCGAGGCCACGCAGGCCTCGTGTGTGGTGTTTCACAATCACGACATGCAAAGCCGTGAGTACCGCCGCTACAACATTGAGGGCATTACCCCGGGCGACGATTATGCTGCCATGCGCCAAGCGGTAACACGGCGCTATCAGCGCGAAGGAAAAACCCCCATCGTGATGCCGCATGTGGTGTTGATCGACGGTGGCAAAGGTCAAATTGAAGTGGCACGCCAGGTATTTGAACTACTGGGATTGGACATCAGCCTGATTGTGGGTGTAAAAAAAGGCGAGAACCGCAAGGTGGGTCTGGAAACACTGGTGTTTCCAGACGGGCGGCCAAGCCTGGAGTTGGGCCCTGGTCACCCCGCACTCATGTTGATTGCGCAAATTCGTGACGAGGCCCACCGCTTTGCGATTACCGGCATGCGTGCCAAGCGTGCCAAGGCAAGGCAAGCTTCCGAGCTGGATGAAATTGAAGGCATTGGTGCGCGTCGCAAGCAAAAGTTGCTGACCCGTTTTGGCGGTTTGCGTGGTGTAAAAGCAGCCAGCGTGGAAGACTTGCAAACGGTCGAGGGCATTTCGAAAACGCTGGCCGAAGAAATATATCGGCGTTTGCACTGAAGAGGGCTGTCTAAACCGGTGTGCACGCTGATATATTCGTACCTCTATAGAGTGTATTTTTACTTAACAGAAGAAAAACAACCATGCCCATGAACCTGCCCATGATCCTGACCTGGGTCCGGATTATTTTAATTCCTCTGGTCGTTGGCATTTATTTTTTGCCCGAAACTGTCATGTCCATCTCCATGCAAAACTGGGTGGGCGCTTGGGTGTTCGTGTTCGCAGCCATTACCGATTTCGTCGATGGTTATTTGGCACGCCGCTGGAATCAAACTTCCGCGTTTGGCGCATTTCTTGATCCGGTGGCCGACAAGCTGATGGTGGGCGCTGCCTTGATTGTGCTGGTTGATCTTGGGCGTATCGGCCCATTCATTGCGCTGATCATTATTGGTCGCGAGATTACCATTTCTGCCCTGCGTGAATGGATGGCCAGCATCGGCGCGCGCAACAGCGTGGCCGTGAACTGGCTTGGCAAATTCAAAACTATCGCGCAAATGGTGGCCATTCCCATGTTGTTGGTCAATGAAACCTGGATGGGCATCGACTTCCATGTGCTGGGTACCTTGGGTATTTACGTGGCAGCCGTTTTGACGGTTTGGTCGATGTGCTATTACCTGATGAAAGCCTGGCCTGAACTTCGCGCTCGAAGCTAAGCGCACACCAACCCGATTTCTCATGAACAAAAGCAATTTGCTGCCCCAGCCATATCCGTTGCGGCATGCACTCAACGATGAAGTTCATTCCCGCCCCACTGAGGCCCTGTGGCCACAGGAAAGGGTCTTCCACATTGCCTTGCTGGTGCAGGGGGATGTCACGCCCCAGATCGTTGCCCAGTTGCAAGCCTTGGTGGACTATTGCGGATGCAAACCAGTTTCCGATGACGAGCTGGCTGCACCCCAGGTAAGCCTTAGCCTGTGCGGCGGTGAATCTGCCTTGCGCCTGCGGCTGGAGCGCCACAATGAATTCATTACATTGACCTTCTTTGAGCGGGCCGACCATGCGATTGTGTTTGATCGCCCGGTCACACGGCGCTTGCCCCCCAGCTGGATGGCGGCTTTGCCGGGCATCATGCTGGTGGCCATTGAACTGTTTGTTCAAAAAACGGACACCCCCCGAGAACCGCGTAGCGTGGCTGGTTATTTTGATGGCAATACCCTGATTGGCGGCATGATTGCCAATGGTGCAGGGCAGGTGTTTTCTGATCTTCGAATTGCAGACCGCGGTGCAAGCCGCATTTTGATTTGCAATTTGAAAATGGGATCGCGACAACTGGGCAGGGTGGTTCAGCGCACCATCGAGATGGAAACTTACCGCATGATGGCCTTGCTCAGCTTTCCGGTGGCGCGTGCTACATTGCCGAAGCTTTCGTCTTATGAAGACCGTTTGGTGAAGCTGGCCACTGAAATGGCCGAAACCAGCAAAACCGAAGACCTGGCCGAAGTGACCAGCGAGGATGTGGAGCTGGATCGAAAGTTGTTGAGCCAGCTGACCGACCTGGCTGCGCGCGTGGAGCAGTTAAGCGCCGAGAACCGGGTACGTTTTACCGCAGCTGAAGCGTACACCGACCTGGTTAAAAAACGCATTGCCGAGTTGAAAGAAATTCCCATGGTGGGCATGCAAACGTTTGGTGAATTCATGGACCGCCGCTTGGGCCCTGCCATGAAAACCTGCACCTGGACTGCACGCCGGCAAGACGAATTGGCCGCCCGTATTTCACGGGTCACCCAACTACTGCGCACGCGTGTTGAAATTGAGCGTGAAAGCCAGAACCAGCGACTACTGACCAGCATGGACAAGCGTGCCAAGGTGCAGTTGCGCTTGCAGGAAACCGTTGAAGGTTTGTCGATTGTTGCCATTTCCTACTACGGTGCCAGCTTGGTGGGTTATCTGGCCAAGGGGCTGAAAGCCGTGGGTGTGCCTGTTTCACCCGACTTGGCCATTGCCGTGGCCATTCCAACCATTGCGGTGCTGGCCTATGTCAGCATGCAAGCCATGAAAAAGCGCATGGGTTTGAAGGGTTAAGTATTATTCGGAAATATTGCCCCAAGAGGTTTCCAAACTATGGGGTTTGTGGTTATAATTGCGGGCTCGGAAGCTTGGCAGAGCGGTTGAATGCACCGGTCTTGAAAACCGGCGAGGGTGCGAGCCCTCCGTGAGTTCGAATCTCACAGCTTCCGCCAAAAACATCGAAACCCGCCCTCGTGGCGGGTTTTTTGTTGTTGCGACCTGTGAGTCGATTCGAACGAACGGATCGTAACGCTTGGTGAATACCGAATTTTATGATTGATTCATCATCGGCTGTTAGACTGTTACCCGTCTGAAACCAAACGAGACTCACAACAATGTCCCAGGTTGAAATTCCTTTGTCGAATACCTTCCAGCAGTTTTTCCAATCCGAACGCGCGGGCAGTGTGCTTTTGACCGCCTTTGCGCTGCTTGCGCTTGCCTTGGCCAACTCCCCAATCGGCACTGAGTTCGTTGGCTTTTGGCAAAACGTAGTAGCCGGCTTGAGCCTGGCGTACTGGGTTAACGATGGACTGATGGCGATCTTTTTTCTGCTTGTTGGCCTTGAACTAAAGCGTGAACTGCTTAGTGGTGAGCTTTCAAATTTACAGAAGGCGTTGTTTCCCGTTCTTGCGGCGGCTGGTGGGGTTCTTATTCCAGCAAGCATTCATTTTGCACTGAATGCCGGTACACCTACACAAGCCGGTATCGGCATTCCAATGGCGACAGACATTGTTTTTGCTTTGGCTGCATTAAGTTTGCTTGGAAAATCGGTACCTGCTTCCCTGAAGGTTTTTTTGGTGGCCGTGGCAGTCGTCGATGACCTGGTGGCCATCATCGTGATCGCTGTGTTTTACACAAGCCAGTTATCTCTCACCTTCCTGGGATTGGCCTTGCTGGTACTCATTGCGATGTTCGTCATGAATCGCTTATTCAAGATCGTGACACTTGTGCCGTATCTTCTTTTGGGTGTTTTGATGTGGTTCTTCATGTTGAAGTCGGGTGTGCATGCGACCCTTGCCGGCGTATTGCTGGCCTTTGCCATTCCAGCTTCCAAAGTGGTTGACGACGCCGACTCACCTTCCGAGGTGCTTGAACATGCGCTTCACAAGCCAGTGACACTGCTGATTCTACCGATTTTCGCTTTTGTGAATGCTGGGGTAATTGTTGGTGCGGGCTGGGCAGAAAGTTTAATGAGCTCCAACAGCATGGGTATTATTCTTGGTCTGGTTGTTGGCAAGCCCATTGGTGTGACCTTGTTCGCGTTTGTGGCCGTGGCTCTTGGTTTGTGCCGTTTACCAAACGATTTGGCCTGGCGTCATGTGTTTGGTGCCGGGGCCTTGGCGGGTATTGGATTCACAATGTCCATCTTCATAACCAACCTTGCCTTTGTGGGCGCGGGCGATCTGGTCAACGATTCAAAAATGGCGATTTTGATTGCCTCTGTTTTGTCCGGCGTGATTGGATTTACCTGGTTGAAATTACGCGGCTATCCGGCGAACTAAAGTGCGAACAGCGCGCCCAGTTGTCTGTAAGTGTCTTGATCAGTCTCTGCCGGGCTGGCGCTTAGCGCTTTGACCTTGTTCATCACTGTTTCCCAGCGCTTCTGTTCAATCGGGTTTTCTTCTGTTTGCGTGCGCAGTTCAAAGGCATTTGCAAACAGTGCAACGCCTGTACGCACATCGGTCGAATGGAAAAAGCAGCTTTGAATGCCCAGCAAGGTGTCTCGGTCGAGCACTCGGGCACACGCTGTGTCGAGCTTGCCACCGAAGATTTCATCAATCCAGTTCACGCTTTTGTCAAAGAACAGGTTGACTTGCCTGCCGGGCTCAACAGAGTGCGTGTGGCCGCAGGGTACGAATACGCCTTGTGACTTGAACCACTGCCTATCACAGAAACAGGCAATTTCCTTGCCGTCCAGGTCAATGGCAATTTGGTGGGTCCAGTGGGCATGCCCACCGGTTTTGCCAGGCACTCCTACGAAAGCTGCAAGGCCGGTCGTACAACCGAAATTTTTACCAATGGTAATTACGTCGCCCGGCACCAAGAAGTCCTACAAAACTACAAAGTATTTTTGCATTGTACACCAAGGGTCGAATTGGCCCGCTGGCAACAAAAAAGCGCCCCGAAGGACGCCTTTCTGATTTGCTGATTGACAGCGTTGCACGGATTATCTGTACAACACGCTTGGCAGCCACATGCCGATCTGTGGGAATACGTACAGTACGAACATGGCGAAGATTTGAATAAACATGAAAGGGATCATGCCCATGAAAATCTGGTTCAAGGTTACCCCGGGTGGCGATACACCCTTCAGGTAAAACGCCGCCATGGCCACGGGTGGAGACAGGAAGGCGGTTTGCAAATTCAGTGCGACCAGCAAGCCGAAGAACAGGGGATCCACATCAAAGTAGGGCAGCAGCGGGATGAAAATCGGCATGAAAATCACGATGATTTCGGTCCATTCCAAAGGCCAACCCAACAAGAAAATAATCACTTGTGACAGCAGCAGGAATTCAATGGGTGTGAGGCCCAAAGAAAGCACCCATGTTTCAACCAGTTCTTGCCCACCCAACAGTGCGAATGCAGCAGAGAAAATGGACGAACCCACGAACAACCAGCACACCATGGCGGTGGTTTTGGAAGTCAGGAAGGCAGATTCGCGCAGCACAGGAAAGCTGAGTTGACGATAGCCGGCAGCAAGCAACAAGCCACCGAACGCGCCCAATGCGGCTGCTTCCGAAGGTGTGGCCAAGCCCATCACGATACTGCCCAACACAGCGCCGATCAAAATCGCCAGTGGGAAGAATGAAGTCAGCAGCATTTTGAATACTTCCAAGCGCTCAAAGCTGAGGCGTGAATAGTAGTATCCCAATACAGCCACAATCGCCATTAACCAAATCCAGAAGGTTGTGGGTGCAGGAGTTGATTCAGCTTCAGCAGTAGCTTCTTCTGCAACAGGTTCTTCCAGTGCGGGCGCTGCCGCAGCTTCGGTCGTTTCTGCGCCAGCAGGCTCTTCCAGACCAAAGTCATAGTTGCTGCTGCCGGAGCTTTCGTAACCGGAACCAAAGCTCACCAATCCTGAGGTGTCAAATGCAGCTTCTTTGGGGGCAGTCAGTGATGAATACACCAAGCCCAAAATGAAGGCAGCAAAAATCGCGGGGATCATCGCCACGAACAACTGGCCAGCAACTTGACCACCGGTCAGGTTGCCTTCACGACGCCCTTTCAAGCCATTCACCAAGGCAGACACTGCGCGGCTGCTACCGTAAGTGCGCTTCAATGAATCAAGCACAGGGCTTAGTGGCACACGGCGTTCTTCTTCGGACAAAGGGGGCGCAGATTTTGGGTTGATTTTCGCGCGAATGATGATGTAGGCGATGTACATGGTTGTCAGCATCAAACCAGGAAACAGCGCACCAGCGTACAACTGAACTACTGAAACACCGGCCGTTGCGCCGTACACGATCAACAGCACTGAAGGTGGAATCAGAATACCCAAACATCCGCCTGCGGTAATTGCACCGGCAGCCATTTTGGTGTCGTAACCCGCTTTCAACATGCTGGGCATGGCCAGCAGACCCATCAAGGTAACTACCGCGCCCACAATACCAGTGGCAGTCGCGAAAATTGCGCAGGTTACCAGCGTTGCAACGCCCAAAGCGCCAGGCAAGCGGGCCATGGCAAGGTGTAACGATTTGAACAGTTTCTCGATCAGGTTTGCGCGTTCAACCAGGTAACCCATGAATACGAACAGGGGAACGGAAATCAGCACGTCGTTGGTCATCACCTTGTAGGTGGACTGAACCATCAGGTCGAGCGTTTTCTGTATGTTCCCGTCGTAAGCGAAGTAGGTGAAAATTACGCCCATGCCCATCAGGGTAAAAGCGGTTGGAAAGCCCAGCATGATGGCCACAACAACCAGCGAGAGCATTAGCAGGCCCAAGTGGCCGTCTGTCATTTCCGATGGCGCAGGCATTGCAATGGCGACCCCGATCAGGATCATCGCCATAATGGCAACACCAAAATATAGTTCTTTTTTCATGATGATTCCTGTTAATTCTTGCCGAGAGAGGCTTTCAACTTCTCTACGTCCACTTCTTCCACGTCGTCTTCACGCTTGGGCCATGCGCCATCCTTGATGCACATGATGCAGCGGATTACTTCCACAACGCCTTGCAGCAGCAAAAAGAAACCGGCCAGTGGGATGAAGGCCTTGAACGGGTAAATGGGCGGACCATCGGCGGTGATGGATGACATTTCCTTGATGGCCCAAGCTTCGTCAGCGAATGTGTAACCTGCGTAGGTCAATGCGATGATGCCGGGGAAGAAGAAAACGAAATATAGAATCAGGTCGAGAATGGCTTGTGTTCTGGGCTCAAGAAAGCCGTACAGAATGTCTCCGCGCACATGGCCGTTGGTGGCCAATGTGTAAGCACCTGCCATCATGAACAAGATACCGTACAAAATGTATGACACATCGAATACCCATGGGTTAGGGCTATTCAGGACGTATCGAGTAAACACCTCGTACACAATGACGCCAGTCAACAGAACAATGGTCCAGGCAAAAATGTGCCCGACTTTGGTGGAAATTCTGTCAACCAAATGTAGGAAAGCTAACATGGGGTGAACCTCGGGTTCGGTTTTAAAAAAAGCCAACATCCGTTGTGCAGATGTTGGCTTTCAGGACTGGAACAACTGATTACTTCTTTTTCTGGGCGTAGAAGGCTTGAGCCATCTTGAAGTCGACAGAAGTGTCGGCTTGCCACTTGGCTGCACGTGCAGCAAATGCACGCTGTGACTCCAGCACTTTTTTGAACATTGGGTTTTCAGCGGCTTTGGCTGTGGTCACTTCATCCCAAGCTTTCAATTGTGCTTTCAAAATGCTGTCCGGCGTTTTGAAGAATTTCACGCCTTGTTTGCTTTGCATTTCCATGTAGTCTTTTGAGTAGCGGTCCACTGCCTTCCAGCTCATGTCAGCAGATGCTGCCTCGGCCGCGTTGGCGATGATCGCTTTGATTTCCGCAGGCAGCTTGTTGTACTTGGTCTTGTTGAACATGACTTCGAATTGTTCAGAAGACTGGTGGAATGACTGCAACATGCACACTTTAGATACATCTGGGAAGCCCAAAATGCGATCTGAAGAAGCGTTGTTGAATTCAGCAGCGTCCAGCAGGCCACGGTCCATTGCTGGAACGATTTCGCCGCCGGGCAGGGCGTTAACTGCAACACCCATTTTCGTGAACATGTCTACAGACAGGCCAACTGTACGGAACTTCAGGCCTTTCAGGTCTTCAGCCTTGGTCACTGGCTTTTTGAACCAGCCCAGTGGCTGAGTTGGCATTGGGCCTGTCATGAAAGACACCACGTCCATGTTCAGTTCTTTGTAGATTTCTTCTTGCAGTTCTTTGCCACCGCCGTACTTGTGCCAGGCCAGCAGCATGTTTGCGTCCATGCCGAAGGATGGGCCTGAACCCCACAGAGCCACCGCTGCGTTTTTGCCGTACCAGTAGGCAATAACGCCGTGACCACCGTCCAGTGTGCCCTTGTTCACCGCATCTAGCAGGTCAAACGCTTTGACCACGGAACCAGCAGGCAAAACTTCAATCTTCAGGCGACCACCGGTCATGCTGTTTACTTTGTCAGCAAAGTCAACTGCGTATTCGTGGAAAATGTCCTTCTGGGGCCATGTGCTCTGGAAGCGCATGTTCACTGTTTGAGCAGTGGAAATCATGGGGAACGCCATGGCGCCTGCACCTACTGCAGCCACTGATGTGCCTTTGATAAAATCGCGGCGCTTTTGGTTGTTCACTGAGTCAGTCATTTTGCCTCCTTAAATTGATTTAGCTTTCGACTGTTGTTTTTGGTTTTACTTTTCGAACCTGCATTGTGATGGCGTACAAAGGCTAACTAAATAGGAGCAAACCCTTACCTATCGGTACTTTCCCTAGGGTCGAAAAAAAACCGCCAGTCGCAAAACTGGCGGTTTTCTGGTCGAGTCAAATGGTGTTTATGCGCTTGCGCTTACCTTTGAATCTGTTTTGGCTTTCACCTGCCTGTGTTTATCGATGGCTTCAACCTTGCGTTGTTTCTCGTGCAGGAAGCTGAGTACTTCATGCCGGTAGTGGTTGTAGGTGGGGTCGTCGGCCAGGGCCAAGCGGTCACGGGGGCGGGGCAAGTCGATGTCCAGAATTTGACCAATGGTGGCTGAAGGGCCGTTGGTCATCATCACGATACGATCGGACAACAACACGGCTTCGTCTACATCGTGCGTAATCATCACCACCGTGTTTTTCAACTCGTTTTGAATGCGCATGACTTCATCTTGCAGGTGGGCGCGGGTGAGTGCGTCCAGTGCGCCGAAAGGTTCATCCAGCAGCAACACCTTGGGTTCCATGGCCAGGGCACGGGCAATACCCACGCGCTGCTTCATACCGCCTGAAATTTCGGAGGGCAGGCGATCCAGTGCATGGCTCATGTTCACCATGTCAAGGTTGTGCAGAATCCATTCTCGTTGCTCAGTTTTGCTTTTTTTGCCTTTGAAGATTTTTTCAACTGCAATTTCAACGTTCTGATACACGGTGAGCCAGGGCAGCAGGGAATGGTTTTGAAACACCAGCGCACGGTCAGGGCCTGGTGAGTTCACTTCGCGATTGTCGACAATCACGACACCCTCGCTGGCGGTCAGCAAACCCGCAATGATGTTCAGCACGGTGGACTTTCCACAACCCGAGTGGCCAATCAGGGAAATGTATTCGCCACGGTTCACTTCCAGGTTGATGTCTTTCAACACCGGGTTCACGATGCCATTGCGCTCAAAACGCATTTGCACTTGGGAAATACTCAGGAAACGATCGCTCATGTTATTACTCCTTAACCTGCAGATGTACCGCGTGTAATTTTGTTGCCCACCCAGGCCACGCAACGGTCGAGAATGAAACCGACGATGCCCACGTAGACCAGTGCCAGAACAATGTCGCTGATCAGCGAGCTGTTCCAGGCGTCCCAGATAAAGAAGCCAATGCCCACACCACCAATCAACATTTCAGCGGCAACAATGGCCAACCAGCTAAGGCCCACACCAATACGAAGGCCCGAGAAAATATAGGGCGCAGCGGCAGGCAGCATGATCTTCCAGAAGTACTCAATGCCGTTGTGCTGAATGACGCGTGACACGTTTCGGTAATCTTCGGGAATGTTGCGAATGCCCACTGAAGTGTTGATGATGATCGGCCAAATGGCCGTGATGAAGATCACGAAAATCGCAGACGGGTTTCCATCCTGAAAACCCGCCAGCGACAAAGGCAACCACGCCAGCGGGGGCACGGTGCGCAGTACCTGAAACAAAGGATCCAAACCACGCAGGGCCCAGGTGGACTGACCCACCAACACACCGAGCGCAACGCCCACCACCACTGCCAGGCTGTAGCCAATCGCGACTCGTTCAAGGCTGGCCAGTATTTGCCAGGCCATGCCCACATCGTTGCCGCCATTGTCATACAGCGGATTGATGATCAACTCCCAAGTGTCGGTGATCACTTTGCTGGGCGCCGGCAGTCGTGCACCTTCGGTGCTGCACAGGATTTCCCAGATCAGCAACAAAATGGTCATGACTACGACGGGCGGAACCAGCTTGCCCAGGCTTTCTTTGACTTGCTTGAAAGCTGCAGTTTCAATGAATGGCTTGCTCTTCACCTTGTGGGCGGTTTGCAAACGTTCTAAAGAGTCAGTGGTCATCATGATTTGAATCCTTTAATAAAATACTCAGGCCTTCATGGCTTTAATGGCCAAACTGTCGAGGTACGCCTTGGGGTTCTTGGGGTCGAATACTTTGCCGTCGAACATTTTTTCAACACCGCGCGAAGTACCGGCGGGGATGGCAGATTTGTCGATCTTCAAAGTGCTTGCCGCCTGGCGCCAGATGTCTTCGCGGTTCACCTGCTTGATCAGGCTGCTGGTGTCCAGTTTGCTTGGCAGGTAACCCCAGCGCTGGTTCTCGGTCAGGAACCACAAGTCGTGGCTTTGGAAGGGGTAGGAGGCCTGATCCTTCCAGTAGCGCATTTGTTGGGGGCTGTTGGTGACCACACGGCCTGTACCGTAATCGAAATCGCCTTTCATGCGATCAACAATATCGGTCATGGGTGCGTTGATCCAGCGGCGCTGCGAACAGATGCGGGCCACTTCTTCGCGATTGGCGGGTTCTTCGCAGAACATTTGCGCTTCCATCACAGCCATCACCAAGGCTTTGGCTGCATTCGGGTTGGCATCTACCCAGTCTTTGCGCATACCCAGCGCTTTCTCGGGGTGGTTTTGCCAAAGTTCGCTGGTGGTCAGTGCGGTGTAGCCAATTTTCTGGCTGATCAATTGCTTGTTCCAGGGTTCGCACACGCAGAATGTGTCCATGCTGCCCACCTTCATGTTGGCCACCATTTGCGCGGGCGGAACAACGATGGTCGACAGGTCGTTGTTGGGATGAATTCCGCCAGCTGCCATCCAGTAGCGGATCCACAAATCGTGAGTACCACCCGGGAATGTCATGGCAGCGCTGACTGCTTTGCCGCCGCCTTTCTTGGCCATCAACGCTTTTTTGAATTCGCGGGTGTCAGTACCCACTTTCAATGCCTTGTATTCTTCGCCCACTGAAATGCACTGGCCGCCCAGGTTAAGGCGGGCAAGAATGTACATGGGTGTGGGAATATTGTTGGCAGTCATGGCGCCAGTGCTAATCAGGTAGGGCATGGGCGTCAGAATGTGGGCGCCATCGATACCACCGTTGGCAGAGCCCAGCACGAGATTATCGCGGGTGGTGCCCCAGGATGATTGCTTGAGTACTTCCACATCGGGCATGCCGTGTTTTTTGAAGAAACCTTTCTCAATACCCACGAACAGCGGAGCTGCGTCGGTCAGCGCAATGAAACCCAGTTTTGCTTTGGTGGTTTCGATCTTGGTGGATTGCGCCATCACGATAGACGGTGCGCCAAAACCAGCCAGCAGGGTAGAGCCCCACACCGCGGCGGATTGTTTGATGAAGGTGCGACGTGTTTCCGACAATTCTGGTTTTTTGTCAGTGGGTTTGTTGCTCATGGTGTGCGTCCTCGAAAATTCAAGCCAAGAAAAAACGGCGCACATCACCACACCTGCCCAGCAAGTTTGGGACGGACGCCGTTGTCCGGTACTTCTTTACTTCATTACTGAAAAGCATTTGACCCTGTCCTTCGTTGGCATAGGTCTTACAACACACTTAGCAGTTTGTGTGCCATGCAAAAAAGAAGTGCACAGGTGTGAAATTGAGTGAAATCAGTGCGAGATTTCGCGCTAATTTTGGTGCGTGGAGCAAGTTTGGTGCGGCGCACCAAATAAATCAGTGCGCCGGTCAGGATGTATGTGGTGCATGCACCGGTTTGATGTCTACGTTTCTGTGCTTATTTTTGAAGTGCGCGAATACCTACCCACGCAAAAAAGAGGGCGTATGCCAAATCGATGAGGCCGTAGCCGGAGTAAAACAGGGCGAGCAGTGGTGTTTCTTCACGGATGATGGGCAGCATGTCCGATTTACTGCTAATCCAGATGACCCAGGTGTACACGTAGATTGCCTTCTCGAAAGCGAATACAAAACAGATTGCGGGCAGTTGATGCGCTTGTTTGGCCACAGACAGATAAGCCAAACCCCACACCATCACCATGAAAGTGCCAAAGGGAGAAAAAACTTCGGGCGACAATTCATGAAAGGCTGAGTTGGTGAAAAATTCGCTAGCGGCGAGCATGCCAAATATATTGGTAAAGCCGGCGGCGATAAAACCCAGAAAAATAAACCGGTTGTGTGCTGTGCTGTTCAAAAGTTGTCTCCGTTTGTTGTTTTGAGTGTTTTTGGATACTACCCGAATACTATATACTTGCGCCCCATGGAGAAGTGCGAGAGCGGCTGAATCGGCCTGACTCGAAATCAGGTAAGGGGGCAACCTCTTCGAGGGTTCGAATCCCTCC
>NZ_DFOZ01000012.1:17193-25775 GCF_002377005.1 Limnobacter sp. UBA3528
TTCGAATCCCTCCTTCTCCGCCAAAAAACAAAAAGCCCCGCAAGGGGCTTTTTGTTGACTATCGACACACCCAGTGACGTGTGAAGCGGCACGCAGGTGCGGCGAATGTCTGAATCAGAAACTCAAATTAACCCGCATCACCGCAGTACTACCGCTCACTTCATTGCCCACCACCAACAAGGGTTCACCAGTTGGAGAATCCTTGGCAGGAATGAATACCAATCCCTCTGGCCCCAGGTCGCCCGCTGTGGGCAGTACAGCGGGGTCTGAGGGGTCGTTGGTCCAGTCGTCGCGGGTGTTGTAGTAATCCACACGCACGGGAGCAGCCGGGTTGGTGATGTCATAAACCAGAATACCGCCCATTCGCTCCAGGCCAATAAAAGCAAAGGTTTTGTCTCCAATTTTTCCTACCGCCACACCTTCAGGCTCTGGTCCTTTTGCATCGCTTCGGCTATCCAGCGCATTGCCTTCATCATGGCCCGAATTGAAAAAATCCTTGCAGTTCAGGTTGCGGGTGCTGCCCACTTTGCAATCGTCACTCGCCAGGAAACGTTCAATTTCAGAACCAGAGTCGAAAACCAGCGCACCGTCTTCATCAAAAATCGAGAATGAACGTGCACCGAAGGAATACAGTTTGTCGTACATCAAACGATCGCCTGCGGGGTCTTCTACTCCAGTACTGTTAAACAAAATGGGTGCACCGTTCGCGTCTGTGCGATAGCCCATGGTCCATGTCACATTCAATCGACCAAGTTGATCATCCGCTCGACAGCCGTTTGGGTTGTCTGCCACTGCGCCACAGTATGCAAACACTGTGGGGTTCAGCAGGCCACCGTTGGCCAGGTCGTCCAATTGGGCGGGCAAGTCATCATTCAAACGACCAGCCCAACCGTTTCGGTTCACCAGGTGTTTCATCCGGAATTCTTCAACAAAGCCTTGGCTTGCGTCACCCGCAAAATAGGCTGGATTGTCTTCACCCCAGGCTCGGGCATCGCCTTCATTGGCAGTGACGAGGTAAGTTTTGCCATCAGCGGCCGTGTAGGAAGCCATGGCATCGGGCAGATAAAGGCCAGCAACACCGGCCCAGTTGCGGATATTGATGGTGCTGCCATCTTCATCGGATGCATCGAATTCATTGCCAACCGCACCATGGTCTTTTTCCCCCAAGGGAAATACATTGATCACAGTGGCAGTCGCAATATCGACTTTGGCAATTGCGTTGTTTTCTTGAAGGGTTACGAAAGCGGTTTTGCCGTCCGCGGACACTGTGATGTATTCAGGTTCAAAGTCTTGTGAGGCAGATGCCCCCGGACCATAGATTCGAATGCCTTGAGCACGCAAGCTGGCCTCTTGGCCTGTGAATGCACTGAAGCTGGCCGTGCGTACAATCGGCGTGCGCGGGTCCCGTACATCGATCACACTGATGCTGCCCTCAGGGTCAATTTGATAATCGTCGCTCGGTTCGCCTTCGTTGGCGGTTAGCACAGTGTTGCCGTCGGGTGTGAAGGTGATCATGTCGGGTTGTGCACCCACAGTACGCGAACTGAGCAAAGTCAAATCGCTGGCGCGGTACAGAGCCATGCGACCCAGATTGGTTTTGACCGGTGCTTCAATCGCCACAGCCACAATACCGTTGGCTACTGCAACGCTGTTAACGACGGAGCCTGCAAGCACATCATTGGTGTCGAGCGTGTCGATCAAGGTTGGGTTTTCGGGGTCGGACAAATCAAATACATCCACTGCACCGGCCAGGGCATTTACCATGAACAAGCGTTGGCTCGCTGGGTCGTAAGCTGGAATTTCAGCTGCGCTGACGTCAAACTGATTGGTCGAAAATCCAGCGATTTTCTCCAGTGTCAAGTTCGCTGGTGTGGCTTCGGAAGGAGTGGTGGTGCTGGCGGGGGTGCTGCTGTCGCCACCGCAGGCGACCAGAGTAGCCGCTGCAATTGCACTGAGTGCGAACAGTTGAATTTTTGTCTTCGTCATGAAAATAGGCTCGAATCGCTATAAAACGACCGAGCCTATTGATTCAAGATGAAACCTTGATGACAAATATTAAGTGAGTTGTGGATTAACCGGGCAGTCCATCGGTAGGCAATCCGGGCAAACCGCCCAATTCGCCGCCCAGAGCATCTGCACCAGACGAAATTCCACTGCTGAGCGTGCCCAGCAAATCGCCTTCCGGAATTTCAGGCAAGCCTGAACCGCTGCCTGCTCCCTCAAGTGCGGATTGCAAGGTGTCTGCTCCGCCTAAAATACCGTCGACCAAATCGGCCAGACCACCTTCAACTTCGGCGGGAAGGGCAGGCGTGTCGCCGCCCAGACTGTTCAGGTTCGGAACTTCGGTGCTCATTTGACTCAATGTACTTTCCAGCACATTGTCGATTTCAACAGCCACGTCCCTTAAGCCTTGAAGCAATTGATCATAGGGCTCTACCTGTTCGCTGATGGGTTGGGTAATGCCATCGGCCAAATCAACCACACTCGTCACCAAGCCACCATCTGTGGGGTCTACATTCGGTAGTGCAGAAATCAGGGTGTCCAGGCCAAGGTCTGTGTTCACTGCCTCTGCGAGAGGTGTGGTAATCGGGCTTAGTGGCTCGCCCAGCGGTGTTTGGTTCACACCATCCACCAGTTGCTGTACCAGGTCGGCCTGCGGAGTTCCTTCGCCAGTGGTCGCAACGAGGGCGTCGTGTACGTTTTCCAGTACACCCAAACCGGTTTGTTCCACCGCAGTTGCAATATTGTCAGGAGTCGATTCCGGGTTGTTCTGGCTGTTTTGCACAGCGTCCTGAATTGGCTGAAGAATGCTTTGTTGCAAGTTGTCCTGGGTCAGGTTTTCAGTTGCAAATTCTTCCAGGCTTTGTGGGCTGTCCTGGGAAGAAAACTCGCCCGCACCAATGCTGCCCAAGCCACCTCCGCCAGCGTTGCTTGTGCCGGTGTTTGTGCCTGTTCCCGTGTCGCTGCTGCCAGAGTCGCCAGAGCCACCTGCCAAAAACGCACCAGCGGCCACAGCGCCTGCACCCGCCAAGCCGCCACTGCCAGCGCCCAAAAGGCCTGCACCAAACAATCCTGCTACTGCTCCACCTTCGGCTGCTGCTGAATTCTCGGCCAGTTCAGTGGTGAACTCGAAACATTCGCCGTCTTCAAGCACCACGATTTGTTGTTGACCGTTGCTACCTGTCTGCTCACCTAGAGTCAATTTGCCATTGGCGGTCATCACACCTGCGGCTGGAATTTGCCCATCGCTTCCCGGAAATTCAAGTGCCAAACGTCCATTGGCACCAGTCACTACCTCGTCGCCTGGCATTAGGTAGTCGCCTGCCTTGACCGCCACTATTTCACCGTTGCGGCTTACGTTGACTTCGCCTTCAAGGTCCTTGATCAATGCTTGGGGTGCGGCCATGGGTGTGCTCCTAGTGTGTTGGATTGGTGTTTAACATCCGTCAATTTTGCGGGTACGCAAGTTTTTTAATCCTCCAATTAGGGGGAGGGTTCTACCCTCTATTGGTGAATTTATAATTGACAATGATCGTTGTCAGATATACATTCACGGAAGCAAAATTATCCGGGAAGGTTTCAACCATGAGTGAATACACAGTCGTCATCATTGGCAGTGGTTTTGGAGGGCAATGCGCGGCCATTAATTTGAAAAAGCGGGGCATTGAAGATTTCATCATGCTGGAGCGTCGCGACTTCATGGGCGGTACCTGGTGCCAAAACTCATACCCAGGTGCCGCGGTGGATGTTCAATCGCTGCTGTATTCGATCGAAAGTGAACCCTATGACTGGAGCCAAATGTTTGCCGATGGTGCGGAGCTTCAGCAATACACCGAGCATGTCATTACCAAGCATGGCCTGCGTGAGAAAACCCGAACCAACAGCAATGTGCAGCGCATCGAGTGGCATGAAAATGAGCAGCGCTGGCATGTGCATTTGCACACCGGCGATGTGATCAAAGCGCAGTTTGTGATTAATGCGTCTGGCCCACTGAGTACACCAGTGATTCCAAATTTCAAAGGTCGCGAGACATTCAAGGGCAAAACTTTTCACACCAATGCTTGGGATCAGAATTACGACCACAAAGGCAAACGCGTCGCCATTATTGGCAGTGGTGCCAGTGCGGCACAGGTGATTCCGGCCATCGCGCCTGAAGTGGGGCACTTGCATGTGTTTCAGCGCTCGCCACATTGGGTGCTGCCGCGCCCCGACCGTGTGTTTAAGCCTTGGCAGCGTGCCTTGCTGAAAGTTGAGCCCATTCGTAAGCTGGCCCGCGCCGCGATTTACTGGGGGCTGGAAAGCCGCGTGATTGCATTCAAGTATTCAGACTTTGCGCTGAAGAATATTGCTCAACGCGAGGCTTTGCACCACATCAAAAAGCAGATTAAAGATCCCGAGCTGCGTAAAAAAGTAACACCCGATTTCACCATTGGTTGCAAACGCATTATTTTGAGCAATACGCTGTACCCAACGTACTGCCGCCCAAATGTCAGCTTGCACGACAAAGCCGACGGTATCGCTGAGATTAACGAGACCGGTATCAAAACCTTGAGTGGTGAGCAGCTTGACCTGGACTGCATTGTGTACTCGACCGGTTACGATGCCACCGATGGTGTTATTTCTTACCCAGTGGTGGGCAAGAATGGTACCAAGCTGGCCGATGTATGGAATGAATTCCCGCGCGCCTACTTGGGCACCACTGTGCCGCAGTTTCCTAACCTGTTTATCGTGACCGGCCCAAACACCGGTATTGGCCACACCAGCGCAATTTTTGTGATCGAGGCGCAGATGCATTACATCATGCGAGCCATTGCTGAAGTGAAAGCAAAAAAAGCCGCTGCCATTGAAGTGAAACCGCAAGCCGAAGAACGCTACACCACCCATATCCACAGCGAGATGGAAAAAACTGTGTGGAAGCGCGGTGGTTGCACCAGCTGGTACAAAAGTAAAAGTGGCCATGTAGTGGCCATGTTTCCTGGTTTTAGTTACACCTACCTACGCATGGCCAGGAATTTCAAGATGAACGACCATGTGTTACAGGCACCTTTGGCGCAACAGCAGCCATCAAAATCCGATCAATCTGAAATGCTCACCGAAGGGGCCGCAGCATGAAGAATTTCAAAGACAAAGTTGTAGTGATTACGGGTGCCGCTTCGGGTATGGGGCGTTCGTATGCGCTGATGTTTGCCAAACTGGGCAGCAAAATTGCAATTTGTGATTACGACGGGAAAGGTTTAAAAGAAACCGAGAAATTGGTGATGCAAACCGCCAACGTGCAGGTGTATGCCGAAAAGCTGGATGTGTCGAACAAGGCGGGGGTGTATGCATTTGCCCAAGCTGTGAAAGCAGCGCTGGGCAATGCACATGTGATCATCAATAACGCGGGTGTGAGCGGAGAAGGTCGCCCGGTGTGGGCCTTGAGCGACTACAGTTACGAACGCGTGATGGGCATTAACTTCTGGGGTGTGGTGCACGGCACGCGCGCATTCTTGCCGCAATTGCTGGTCAACGGCGAGGGTGCAGTCGTGAATGTATCGAGCATATTTGGTTTGGTGGGCACACCCAGCAATTCGGATTATTGCGCCAGCAAGTTTGCGGTGCGTGGCTTTACTGAGTCGCTGATGGTTGAGCTTTCCAATAGCAAGGTGCAAGTGCATTTGGTTCACCCCGGTGGTATCAATACCAATATTGCCAGCAAGCCCGAACATGAAAAGTTCGCCAAGAAGTTTCTAACTACGCCTCCCGACGAGATTTGCGAGTACGTGTTGAAGTGCATCAAGAAAAACGAGCCGCGCATTGTGTATGGCAACAATGCGGCACGCGTGTGGTTGGGCTCACGCCTGGTGCCGTTCAAACGCATGCGCCACATTCTTTGGCAACAAATGGGGCGCACGCTGAACGCTGATGATTACAAAGGCATACAAATTAAGTAAGCCTTGTCATGTTTACACCACCAGGTAACCGCCATCTACATTGATGCAGGAGCCTGTGGTGTAGCTGGATGCCTCGGAGGCAAGGTACAACACTGTGCCTGCCATTTCACTGGGCTGTGCTACACGGTTCATGGGCACATGCTGCAGCAGTGCATTGCGAATGGCGTCGTTGTGCACAAGGGCCGAGGCGAACTTGGTGTCGGTTGCGCCGGGTAACAAGGCATTCACACGCACCTTCATGGGCGCACATTCTTTGGCAAACGCTTTGGTCATTGAAATAACCGCGGCCTTCGTGATGGAATAAATGCCCTGGTACAGGCCAGGGATTACGCCATTGACTGAGGCTACATTGATAATGCTGCCACCACCATTCTTGCCCATCAGTTTGCAGCCGTGGCTGCTCATGTAAAAGTAACCCCGAATGTTCACATCGCAGGTTTTTTGAAAGGCGGCCAGGTCGGTGTCGTAAATGGGCCCAAAGTGCGGGTTGGTCGCCCCATTGTTCACCAGAATATCCAGCTTTCCAAACTTCGATTCAATTTGTTGGTATAGCGCCTCAATTTGATCCATCTCGCCCAAATGGCAGGCCATGGGTACTGCTTTCAGGCCATCTGCTTGAAATTGCGCAGCAATTTGTTCACAAGCCTCTTGTTTTCTGCTGGAAATAATCACCGTGGCGCCCTTGGCTGCCAGCAATTCCGCGCAGGCCAGGCCAATTCCGCGGGTCGCGCCCGTGACCAAAGCCACCTTATCTTGTAAATTGAACAAATCAGTTGTTGTTTTCACATCGTCTCCTTACAGGCATTTTCTAATTGTTTTTCATCTGAAAAGGTAACATCGCATGGGTCCGGAATTTGAGCAAGACGGTAAGCATGTTTTTGTGTACGGATCACTCATGTATTTGCCGGTTTGGGGGCAGGTGGTGAAGGGCGTTTACCCCTGTTTGAATGCTGTGGCCAAAGGGTATCAGCGACATGCGGTGCCCGGTGAAACTTACCCGGCCATGGTGGCCGACCCGGGCGCGCAGGTGCAAGGTTTGGTGTGGCTGAACGTGTTGCCAGAGGATGTCAAGAATCTTGATGCTTTTGAGGGGCCTGAGTATGAGCGACGTGAAATCGAGGTAGTGCTTAATACCAGCGGAGAAACTTTGAAAGCCGAGACTTACATTTGGTTGAACCCGGGTGTGTTGACCGATGAACTGTGGAGCGTGAGTGGCTTCGAGGCTGAGGGTATGCAGGCTTTTTTGAACAAACACGTGGGCAACTGGAACAGTACCGGGCAAAGAAAGTAACAACAAGAAAGGAGACGACCCATGGGTTTTATCTTGGCACTGGATCAAGGCACCACCAGCTCGCGCGCCATTGTGTTCAATTCGCAGGCGCAAGTGGTGGCTAGTTCTCAGCAAGAGTTTGAACAAATTTTTCCGAAGGCGGGTTGGGTCGAGCACCGCCCCGAAGATATTTGGAACACGCAGTTGGCCTGTGCCCGAGGCGCGATCGAAAAGGCCGGGCTGAAGCCTGCGGATATCGCGGGTGTAGGCATTACCAACCAACGCGAGACCACCGTGGTGTGGAGTCGAAAAACCGGAAAGCCCGTGTACAACGCCATCGTCTGGCAAGACCGCCGCACGGCCGCGTATTGCGACAAGCTACGCGAACAGGGCAAGGCCGCCTTGATTCGCCGCAGCACCGGGCTTGAACTGGATTCTTATTTTTCAGCCACCAAAGTGAACTGGATTCTGAATAATGTGCCCGGTGCGCGTGCTCAGGCTGAAGCTGGCGAACTTGCTTTTGGAACGGTGGACAGTTGGTTGATGTGGAACCTGACGGGTGGGGCAGTTCATGCCACCGATGTCAGCAATGCATCGCGCAGCATGTTGCTGAATATCAAAACACTGCAGTGGGATTCTGAGTTGCTTCAGTTGTTTGACATACCGCCGAGCGTGTTGCCGCAGGTGTGCGAATCCAGTGGCGAAATCGCATGTTGTGATCCGGCAGTAATGGGCGCTGCCATCCCAATTGCAGGGGTTGCTGGGGATCAGCAGGCAGCCACGTTTGGGCAAACTGCTTTCAAGCCTGGTGAGGCTAAAAATACATACGGCACTGGGTGCTTCATGTTGATGAACACTGGCAGTGAAGTGGTTGAAAGCCACAACAGGCTGCTGACCACGGTGGGTTGGCAGGTGAATGGCCGAACAAGTTACATGCTGGAGGGCAGCGTTTTCATGGGCGGTGCGGTGGTGCAATGGCTGCGCGACGGTTTGGGCATTATTGAAAAGTCAGCCGATGTACAGGCACTGGCCGCCAGTGTGCCAAGCACCGATGGCGTGTGCCTGGTTCCCGCATTTGCGGGCCTTGGCGCACCCCATTGGGATCCGTATGCTCGAGGCACTTTGGTGGGCATGACACGTGGCACCACCAAAGCACACATTGCACGTGCAGCGCTGGAAAGCATTGCCTTGCAAACGGTTGATTTGGTGCAGGCTATGCAGCGCGATGGTGCAAAACCGCTCAGTGAACTGCGGGTAGACGGCGGTGCCTCGAATAACAATTTGCTGATGCAAATTCAGGCTGATTTGTTGGGTGCGCCGGTGGTGCGACCCACAGTGACCGAGACCACTGCTTTGGGCGCTGCTTATTTGGCAGGCCT
>NZ_DFOZ01000012.1:26145-27777 GCF_002377005.1 Limnobacter sp. UBA3528
CGGTTTGAACCCAAGATGAGTATTGATGAACGCGGTGCATTGCTTGATCGCTGGCACCGTGCGGTAGAACGTTCCAAAGGATGGGCAGATGCTTAGTCGTAGAAAGCACCTTGAGACACTGAGATTCAAGGCACAAGAACAATATGAATGGGACGTAATTGTGATTGGCGGTGGTGCCACAGGCCTGGGCAGTGCAGTGGATGCGGCAAGCCGTGGCCTGAAGGTGCTGTTGCTCGAAGGGCACGACTTTGCCAAAGGCACCAGTTCCCGTGCTACCAAGCTGGCCCATGGCGGGGTACGTTACCTGGCGCAAGGCAATTTCAGCCTGGTGAAAGAGGCCCTTGAAGAACGTGGCCGAATGTTGGTGAATGCGCCAAACCTGGTGAAGCCTTTGGCGTTTGTCATTCCAGTGCGCAATGTATTTCAGAAGCTGTTTTACTGGATCGGCTTGAAGATGTACGACATGCTGGCAGGCAAGCTGGGTGTTGGCCCCACCACCATGATGAAGAAAAATGAGGTGCTGCGCGCGGTACCCACAATTTCTCAGCAGAAATTGCATGGAGGAGTGCGCTATTTCGATGCGCAGTTTGATGATGCACGCCTGGCCATTGCCTTGATGAAAACCCTGCACAAACTGGGTGGCATGGCGATTAACTACATGCCAGTCAAAGGCTTCGAAAAGAATGCAGAGAAAATAAATGGTGTGCAGGCGCGTGATGAATTCAGCGGCGAGACTTTTATATTCAAAGCCAAAGCAGTGATCAATGCGACTGGGGTGTGGGTAGACGACATTCGCAAATTGGATTCGGCAGAGTCAAAACCCATGTTGAGCCCCAGCCAAGGCGTGCACGTGGTGGTTGACCAGCACTTTTACCCCGCGAAAGAAGCCTTGCTTGTGCCCAAAACAAGCGATGGGCGCGTGTTGTTTGTGGTGCCCTGGTTGGGCAAAACGCTGATCGGCACAACAGACACGCCCCGCAAAGATTCCCCTTGGGAACCGGATGCATTGCCTGAAGAAGTGGATTTTATTTTGCAAACCGCGGGACAATACCTGGCCAATGCGCCCACGCGCGCTGATGTGCGAAGTGTATTCGTGGGCTTGCGCCCCCTTGTGAGTGCGGGCGGAGAGAAACAGAACACCAAGAGCATTTCACGCGAGCACACGGTAATTACTGCACCCAGCGGATTGGTTACCATTACCGGCGGCAAATGGACCACTTACCGCAGCATGGCTGAAGAAGTGGTTGATTTGGTGTGCGAGCAACACGGTTGGGCCAACAAGCCAACCAGAACCCGCTACCTGCGCCTGGAAGATGACCTGCCCATGCGCAAGCCCGGTTCAGCCATTCATGAGAATCTCGATTTGAATGAAGCAGAAATTGCGCAGGCCGTACTCGAAGAAATGGCTGTGACCATTGAAGACGTGTTGGCGCGCCGAAGCAGGGCGCTTTTCCTGGATAGCCAAGCGGCCTTGGCCTGTATGAATGAGGTACGCTTTGTGTTGCAAAACGAGTTGCGTTACAGCGATGAGGAGCTTGACCGCCAAGAGGCGGAATTCCGCAGGCTGGTGGCCCAATACAGCCTGCATGCAGATTGTTAAAGTTTTTTGGGGTATCCGGAATTTCTGGTTGA